>JAFVEJ010000071.1 GCA_017476085.1 Alphaproteobacteria bacterium | reverse complement strand
TTTGGAAAAAATGGGAACCGAACAGATTACGCTGCCCGTTTATTCCAAAAACTACTTCGTTATGCGCCAAAATGCCAAGCTTCTGGCTAAAATCATCGTTGAAAAAAAAGCTGACGTCGTGCATGCCAGATCCCGCGCGCCGGCTTGGAGCGCCAAATGGGCATGTGAAATGACGGGCGTCCCTTTGCTGACGACGTTTCACGGCGCTTACAACATCGGCCCGTTCAAAATCAAAAAGAAATACAACAAAGTAATGACGGACGGCGTGTTGACGATTGCCGTTTCCGATTTTATCAAACAGCATATCCTTGATAATTATGAAACAGTTGATGCCGATAAAATCAGAGTTATTCACCGCGGTGTCGATGCGGAACGATTTGATATTTCCAAAGTGTCTCAGGAACGCATTGTCGCTTTGTCTCAAAAGTGGCGATTGCCTGAAGATCTGCCGGTTATTATGCTTCCCGGCCGGCTGACGCGCTGGAAAGGACAGCTCGTCTTGTTGGAAGCGCTGTCAAAAATGCAGCATAAAAACCTGCGCTGTTTGTTTGTCGGAGCAGATCAGGGGCGAAAAAAGTATCGTCGGGAACTGGAGAAAAAAGCGGCAAAATTAGGATTGTCCGGTATTGTTCAAATCGTCGATCACTGCAGTGAAATGGATGTGGCTTATATGCTTTCGGATATTGTTGTTTCAGCCTCTACGGATCCGGAAGCGTTCGGACGCGTCGTACCGGAAGCCCAAGCGATGGGACGCATTGTCATCGGCCCCAATCACGGCGGCGCAACGGAAACAATCCGCGACGGAGAAACAGGGTTTTTGTTTGAACCCGGCAATGCGGATGATTTAGCCCGAAAATTAGACTCCGCTTTTTCTATGACGGCCGAAGATAAAAAACGTATGACCGAACGCGCCATCGAAAGTGTTCGCAATGAATTTTCCAAAGCGAGGATGTGTGCTAAAACTTTAGATGTTTATCGGGAAATTTTAGAAAAATATCCCATTCGGAAAGATTAGAAAAAAAACACCTCAAAAAAACCGGATTTGTTCTTGAATACGGAACAAACCGGAATTACAATGCGCGCATAGAGTTTTATAATTTAAGAAAGAAGGTTTTTCTATGGTTTCAATCAGACTTCCTGACAGCTCAGAGCTGTCCTTTGACAAACCGGTCAGCGGCGCGGACATTGCCGCCAAGATTGGTGCGGGATTGGCGAAAGCCGCGTTGGCAATTAAAGTAAACGGCAAATTGCAGGATCTGGCGACACCTATCACACAGGATGCGGCAATTGACATTATTACTGCCAAATCTCCCGAAGGATTGGATATTATCCGTCATACATGTTCTCATGTTATGGCAGAGGCGGTTCAGGAATTATATCCTGAAACGCAGGTGACCATCGGCCCCGCGATCGAAAACGGTTTTTATTACGATTTTGCGCGCAAAACGCCGTTTACGCCGACCGATCTGGAAGCGATTGAAAAGAAAATGGCCGAAATCATCGACCGTGACGAAACGATCGTCCGCGAAGAAAAACAACGTGACGAAGCGATCAAATTCTTTAAAGACAAAGGCGAAAAGTACAAGGTGGAGTTGATTGAAGACCTGCCTGCCGATGCCGTGATCAGTTTTTACCGGCAGGGAGACTTTATCGATTTGTGCCGCGGGCCTCATCTGCCTTCGACCGGAAAAGTCGGCAAAGCCTTCAAATTGATGAAAGTCGCGGGCGCTTACTGGCGCGGCGATTCTTCGCGCGAGCAGCTGCAGCGCATTTACGGAACGGCTTGGGCGGATAAGAAAGCTTTGGACGCTTATCTGCTTCAGCTGGAAGAAGCCGAAAAGCGCGACCATCGCAAGCTGGGCCGGGAAATGGATTTATTCCATTTTGAAGAAGTCGCTCCCGGTGACGTTTTCTGGCACCCGCACGGCTGGACATTGTTCCAGACTTTGATCGATTACGAACGAAAGCGGCAAACCAACGCCGGATATGTCGAAATCAACACGCCGCAGATTATGGACAAGGTTTTATGGGAAACGTCGGGACATTGGGACTGGTATCGCGAAAACATGTTTACGACGACGATTGAAGATCGTGTTTACTGCGTGAAACCGATGAACTGCCCCGGCAGCATTCTGGTGTTCAAGCAGGGCATCAAATCCTACCGCGATCTGCCGCAGTACATCGCCGAATTCGGCCGAGTCCATCGCTATGAAGCTTCCGGAGCGATTCACGGGCTGTTCCGCGTCCGTGCGTTCACACAGGACGATGCGCATATTTTCTGCACGCCCGAACAGTTGGAAGAAGAATGCCAGAAAGTCGTCCGCCTGATGCTGAGCATTTATGAAGCGTTCGATTTGAAAGATGTCAACATCAAACTGTCCACCCGTCCGGCGGAACGCATCGGTTCGGACGAGCTGTGGGATCACACGGAAAACGCTTTGGCGCAGGCGTTGACCGATATGGGGTACAAGTACACGCTGAACCCCGGCGACGGCGCGTTCTACGGTCCGAAACTGGACTTCAAAGTCAAAGACGCGATCGGCCGCGAATGGCAGCTGGGAACACTGCAGGTCGATATGAACCTGCCGGAACGCTTTGACGTTTCGTATATCGGCGAAGACGGCGAAAAGCATCGTCCGATTATGCTGCACCGTGCTTTATTCGGTTCTTTGGAACGGTTCACCGGCATTATGATTGAAAATTTTGCGGGCAAATTCCCGTTCTGGCTGGCGCCGGTTCAAGCCGTCGTCGCGACGATCACGGATGAAGGCAACGCGTACGCCGAAGAAGTCCTTAAAGCTTTGAAAAAAGCCGGAATCCGTTCGGAATTGGATACCCGCAACGAAAAGATCAACTATAAAATCCGCGAACATTCTTTGAAAAAAGTTCCCGTGATGTTGGTCATCGGCAAAAAGGAAGCGGCCGAACGCACACTGACGATCAGACGTTTGGGACAAGAAAAGCAAGAAACGCTTGCACTTGACGATGTAATTGCTAAACTGGTCAAAGAAGCGGCTTTACCGCATATTGACGAATAACTTTAATTGATGGAGGCTTTATATAACTACCGATACGACACAGGCATCGCCCACCCGTGAGGGGCCGCGCGCCAACACAGACATTACGGCAAAAGAAATTCGGCTGATTGATGCTGACGGTGAAAACGTCGGCGTGGTTTCTTTAAAGGAAGCTTTAAAGAAAGCTGATGAGGCCGGATTAGATTTGATTGAAATTTCACCGAATGCCAATCCCCCCGTATGCAAGATTTTAGATTTAGGCAAATACCGCTACGAACAGCAAAAAAGAAAAGCGGAAGCCAAGAAAAATCAAAAAGTTGTTGAAATCAAGGAAATCAAACTGAGTCCGAATATTGACACACACGATTATGAAGTCAAATTGCGCAGCGCTCAGCGGTTTATTTCCGACGGGAATAAAGTTAAATTTACTTTGCGTTTCCGCGGCCGTGAAATGGCCTATATAGAACAAGGTGAAGAGGTTATGGCGCGTATTGTCGAGGATTCGGATTTATACGCTAAAATCGAACAGCCGGCCAAACTGGAAGGCAAACAGATCACAATGGTGATCGTTCCGAAATAATAAAGACTTTTTAAAACAAAAAAACTCCTGCCGAATGACAGGAGTTTTTTTGTGCGGCCGGTTCTCCGAACAAGCAACGGTTAAAATCTGAAATCCCGCTCGCCCTGCGCGATGTGTTCCAAATGGTCTTCGCAAACGATACGGACTTTCGGATTTGTGATGTTGTTCAATTCGCGTTGAATCAGCTCGTATCCGACTTTCTTCGTTTCCGGCGACGCATAATCTTCCAAATATTCTTTCAGCGTCATCAAAGCAGTCGGATGACAGCAGTTCAGAATCTGCTTCGATTTGCACAAATCCATAAACCGGTCGCCCGTGCGTCCGGCGCGGTAACATGCCGTGCAGAAGCTCGGAATATAATTCATATCCATCAGCCATTTGATCACTTCGTCCAACGTCCGGGTGTCCGCGCGGTCAAACTGCGCCGTTTCCGTTTCGCGCACAACATCCCCCCCGACGGAAGTTGAAGACGCTCCGCTGATCTGCGAAATACCCAGATGCAAAGCGCGTTCGCGCATTTTCTGGCTTTCACGGGTGGAAATGATCATGCCCGTATATGGCGTTGACACGCGGATGCAGGCGATGATTTTGGCAAAAATATCGTCCGGCAAAGCGTCTTTAAACGAATTGGGATCGATATCGTCCGCCGGACAAATTCGCGGCACGGAAATCGTATGCGGGCCGACGCCGTGTACCGCTTCCAGATGTTCGGCGTGCATCAGCAGACCGGCAAATTCATAGGCGTAATTTTCCAATCCGTATAATACGCCCAGCCCCACATCGTCAA
>JAFVEJ010000070.1 GCA_017476085.1 Alphaproteobacteria bacterium | reverse complement strand
TTTTATCCTGCCCATTATTATAGGGTCAAATATTCTTATTTACCGTTTCAATCGAAACTTTTTTCATATATGATAAGGGCGTTTGTTTTTTTGCTTTACGGGGGGCTTTATGTCTTTAATTTTTGAAGATGTCAACTCTCTTTCCGCCGCTCAGGACATACCTGTTAAAAACGGAACGATGCAGTCTTTTAAAACGGATGTTGTTGACGATTCTAAAAACAGAGTGGTTCTGGCTTATTTTGCGATGCCGAACAATCCGGCATGCGATCAATTTGCCGCCTTGTTGGAAAAATACGTTCGATTGGCCAACGGCAAAGCGGCGTTGGTTAAATTTGACATCGGCGAAGCGCAGCCTTTAGCAATGCAGCTGGGGATACAAAGTGTTCCGACAACAATGATTTTTGCCAAAGGCGGTTTAGCGGACGGCTTTGCCGGCGCAATCCCCGAGTCTCAATTAAAAGCCGTTATGCAGGCGCTGATCGGAAAAGCGGCGCTGTCTTTGGATGAAATGCTCAAGGACGCGACGGAAAAGCTGAACAACAAACAGCCTCAGGAAGCATTGGAGACTTACGCCGCCGTTTTGGAAAAAGATGAAACTAATCCGGCCGCTTTTGCCGGTATGATTCGGTGTTTTGTTCAATTGGGACAACTGGATGCCGCTCAGGATCTGGCGGACGGATTAGACTCCTCCGTTAAAAGCCCTGATCTGGATGCCGCAAAAACAGCGTTAAAGCTTGCCTTAGAAGCCAAAAACGCTCCCTCTCCCGATTCTTTGGCAAAAAAAGTTGAACAAAATCCCGACGATTTGCAGGCCCGTTTCGATTATGCCTGCGCCCTGTTTGCCGCCAATCAGCCGGAACAAGCCATTGATCAGCTGATCGCCGTCATTGAAAAGGATCGTGAATGGAACAACGATGCTGCCAGACAGCAACTTTTTAAAATCTTTGCCGCGCTGGGTCAGATGAATCCGATTACGGTTGCCGGACGACGGAAACTTTCTTCTTTATTATTCTCGTAAAGGCGGTACCGATGAGCGACAGTATTTTTGATGTAACCATGGTTGAACTGCCGGCTAATGTTCCCATTCTGCCTTTTTCCGGAATTTTCTTGTTTCCCGAAACAAAAGTCAATCTGCGCATTTATGAAATGCGTTATATCCGATTGGTGTTCAACGCCTTGGCTTCTTCGCGCATTATCGGTATGGTTCAGCCGATGGAACAGGATATGTCGATGAAAGTTCCTTCCTTATACAAAACCGGATGCGCGGGACGGATTTCCAGCTTCACGGAATCGGGCGATACTCTTTTGATTACTTTAACCGGCATTTCTCGTTTTAACGTGATCAAAGAAACAGATCACAACGGCATTTATCGGGATGCAAGCATTGATTTTTCGCCCTTCGTCGAAGATTTCAATCTGACCGATTTCAAATTTAATAAAAAGGAATTGTTTGATAAAGTGGACTTTTACGCTTATTCGAACAAAATCGATTTGACTTCGGATATGTTGCGCCAGATGCCGCAGGATCAAATTCTGATGACTTTAGCGATGCTGCTGCCCTTTGCGCCGGCGGAAAAGCAAGCTTTATTGGAATGCGCGCAGCTGCAGAAATTCTATGACACCCTGCTTTTATTGCTGGATATGAATTCCGACGGACGGATAAATTAAACGAACCTTTACTTTTTAATGTCATAACATAAAGAATCCTTTGACTCTCGGATCTTCGGAACAATTATGACAAATTCTGAAAACCATTCGTTCTTACCTGCCGCTTTAAAACTGTTTTTCCGCCGACTGACCATACGTTTTTTCGGCTTGTTGTTTGTCTGCGCCGGTTTACTGCTGACTGTCGCTTTGGCAACATACAATCCGGCAGACCCGTCTTTCAATACAGCTACCGGCGAAACGGCAACGAATCTGATGGGAACGGTCGGCGCGATTTGGGCCGATCTGCTTTGGCAGTATTTCGGATTGGGAGCCATTTTATTCCCCGTTGCATTGGTCGCATGGGGAATTTTGATCATTCGTTTAAAATGGCACAAATTCCAAATTTTGCGCATATTGTGCTTTATTCCGACTTTACTGTTGCTGCTGGTTTTATTTTCCGCTTTGCCGGAAGTTTCCTTTCCGCCCGTTCAAGCCGGTTTCAGCGGCGGCGTTATGCCTGTTTTCTATTCACTTTTGAAACATTTTTTAAAAACGGCTTATCTTTCTTATCTGGAATATGCGATTATCCCGATTGTCTTCGTTGTTTCCGTTTTCGGATTGGCCGCGACTTTGGGAATTCCATTCTATTTGGTTAAACGCTGGATCGCGGGAACAGGGCGTCTGATTCAATCCCTAATTTTATTCTTCTGGAAAAAAATCAAAAACACTCCGCCTCCTGCCGAAGAAGAAAAGGCAGAACAAAACGATGAACTGCCGGAAAGTTTATTTGCCGAACAAGGCGAATTAAATTTAGGCGAACAGCAGCAGCAAGCACCGCTTCCCGCGCCTCCCGCTCCGGCGAAAAAACAGCCGGCAAAACCTTCACCTTTAAAATCCATCAAAGAACAACGCGAATACGTCAAACAATTCCATCTGCCCAAGCTTGACCTGTTGGCAAAGCCCAAAATCGACAAAGAAGCGGCTGTTTCCCGTGATTATCTGGAAAAACGCGCCCGTCAGCTGGAAAACGTTTTGGAAGAATATGGCGTTAAAGGCGAAATCGTCAATGTCCGTCCCGGTCCCGTCGTCACCTTGTTTGAACTGGAACCGGCGCCGGGAATTAAAACAACCCGCGTTATCAATTTGGCTGACGACATCGCCCGCTCTATGAGTGCTTTATCCGTCCGTATTGCCGTCATTCCGGGGCAAAGCGTCATCGGAATCGAAATGCCGAATGAAAAACGAGCCGACGTTTACCTGAAAGAGCTTGTTTCCTGCGACGATTTTAAAAACTCTGACAAACCGCTCCTATTGGCGCTTGGAAAAGATATCGGCGGCAAACCGACTTTTGCGGACTTGGCCAAAATGCCTCACTTGTTGGTTGCCGGAACGACCGGATCAGGAAAATCCGTCGCGATCAACACAATGATTCTTTCTTTGGTCTATCGCTTAACCCCCGCTCAGGTGCGGTTGATCATGGTTGACCCGAAAATGTTGGAATTATCCGTTTATAACGGTATTCCGCACTTATTAACCCCTGTGGTGACCGACCCGAAAAAAGCCGTTCTTGCCTTAAATTGGGCCGTTCGGGAAATGGACCAGCGCTACAGCCAAATGAGCGAATTAGGCGTACGCAACATTGACGGCTACAATAAAAAAGTGGCTGAACTGCTTAACAGCAAAGCGCCCAAAACCCGAACCGTTCTGACCGGCTATGAAAACGGAGAGCCGATTTATGAAGAACAGCCGTTGGACTTAAAGCCGTTCCCGTATATTGTTGTCATTGTCGATGAAATGGCCGATTTGATGATCACGGCGGGCAAAGAAATCGAGACTGCCGTACAGCGAATTGCGCAAAAAGCCCGCGCTGCCGGCATTCATTTGATTTTAGCAACGCAGCGACCGTCCGTTGACGTTATCACCGGCACGATCAAATCAAACTTCCCTGAACGTATCAGTTTTCGGCTGACAACAAAAATCGACAGCCGGACAATTTTGGGCGAACAGGGGGCAGAACAGCTTTTGGGACGCGGCGATATGCTTTATCTGGCACAAGGACAACGTCCCGTCCGCTTGCATGGCCCGTTTGTCAGTGATGCGGAAGTCGAAGCGGTCACGGCACATTTGCGGCTGCAGGGCGTTCCCGAATACGAACAGTCCGTCACGGAAGAACCGCCTGAAACAGAAGCGGGAACAGGATTTGCTTCCGACGGCGGTGCGGATGCCAGTCTGTACGATCAAGCCGTCGCCATCATTCTGCGCGACAGGAAAGTATCGACCAGTTATATTCAGCGCCAACTGCGCATCGGTTATAACCGCGCTGCCGATCTGATCGACCAAATGGAAGCGCAAGGTGTTATTTCCGCTCCGAATCATGCCGGCAAGCGTGAAATTTTAGTACCCGACAACCGTTAAACCTGCTACAGTCACAAGAAAAACAATTCGGGAAAAGCGATGTTTAAGATTCTTTTTTTGTTGTTATTTCTAACGGTTCCCGCTTTTGCTGAAGAAAAACAGCTGACGGCGGATCAGCAGAAGATAATCGAAAAAATCGAAACTTATTTCAATTCCATTCGCACGATTAAAAGCAAATTTTATCAAATCAGCGATAACGGCGGAACGGCTCAAGGTGACTTTTACGTTATGAAACCGAATAAAATGCGTTTGGAATATCAACCGCCGCATCCGATTGAAGTCATAGCGGACGGTTATTATTTGATTTTCCACGATAAAAAATTGGAACAAGTCACCTATTTGGATTTGGATGAAAATCCGGCGTCGATGATTCTGAAAGAAAACTTTTCGTTCAAAACCGAAGATGTCACCATTACCGATATGACAACCGAACCGGGAATTATTACTGTTTCCGTCATTAAAAAAAGTTTGCCTTCCGCCGGAAAAATCACATTGATTTTTAAAGATAATCCGCTCAGTCTGCGTCAATGGAGAGTCACTGATGCCCAACAAATTTCGACTTTAGTCACTCTGGATAATATGGAAACGAATATCTCTCTGGACAACACGTTATTCAAGTTTAAAGACCCCAGAAAAAAGCGCCGCCCCGGAGATATTCCTTCGCGGAAATAGAATTTTTCTCAGTTAAAAAGCGCCCTTTCTTCGGGGCGCTTTTTTTAAGAAAGAACTTTTTTGCTTCCTCTGCCTCTGGAGGATTTCTTGTGCTTTCTGGTCATAATATCCGTTACATAATCATGTACGGTCAAGCTCAGCTCTTTTAAATGATTATCAAAGTCATGTCCCGTATGCGGAAACATCGTATAACGCACATGAACGTTGCGCTGTCCCGACAGCTTGTCTGCCAAAGCAGAAACGGAAGCTTCGGGAATTAAAGCATCTTCCCCGCCATGAATAATCAAGCCCGAAGCAGGACACGGCGCCAAAAAAGAAAAATCCTTTGAATTGGCCGGAGGAGCGACCGAAATAAACCCTGAAATTTCCGGACGGCGCATCAACAGCTGCATACCGATCCACGCCCCGAAAGAATAGCCCGCAATCCAACATGTTTTAGCGTTGCGGTTCATCATTTGCAGCCAATCCAAAGCCGCGGCCGCATCGCCTAATTCCCCCAAACCGTCATCATACGTTCCCTGAGACCGCCCCACGCCGCGAAAATTAAAACGCAGTACGGAAAATCCCAAAGCGCTGAATGTCTGAAACAAAGCATAAGTAACCCGATTGTTCATTGAACCGTTCGGCATCTGCGGATGCGGATGCAGAATCAGCGCCAAAGGAGCTTCTTCATTGTTTGCGGGTTGATAACGTCCTTCCAATCGTCCTTCAGGACCGTTAAAAATAACTTCGGGCATATTGAAACCTTGCACAGTATGGGTTATAAGCAGTAAGAACGTTATATTAGCGAAATGAAGGTACAATGTTCAAGCGTCTGACAAAAGAATTATTTTCAAAAGCACGCGAATATACCGCTTCGGTTTTGCAGCGGGATCCGGCTGCGCGTTCAAAAATCGAGGTTTTCCTTTGCTATCCGGGAGTTCATGCGATTTTAATTTATCGTTCGGCTCACTTTCTTTGGCAAAAAAATTTTTTTACAACAGCGCGGCTTCTTTCTTCTTTCGGTCGCTTTCTGACCGGAGTCGATATCCATCCGGGCGCCCGAATCGGCAAAAATCTGTTCATTGATCATGCCACCGGTGTTGTTATCGGCGAAACGGCGGAAATCGGTGACGATGTGACTTTATATCATGGGGTAACGCTGGGCGGAACTTCGATTCATCAAGGAAAACGTCACCCGACTTTGGGCGACCGTGTCATTGTCGGCGCCGGAGCCAAACTGTTGGGACCGATCACTATCGGCAACGATGCGCGAATCGGATCAAATGCCGTTGTTTTAAAAGATGTTCCCGATTCGGCCACCGCCGTCGGCGTTCCCGCCCAGATTGTCAGATGTCGGGATAAAAAGGCAGAAAAGTGTTTCGAAGCTTATGCGGCAGAGAAAACAGATCCTATGTTAAAGACGGTAGAAGAATTAAAGGCACAGCTAAAAGCTGTCGAAAAGCGGTTGGATTCTTTAAATAACTTGCCGGAACCCGTGAAAAAAGCCACAAAAACAAAGAAACGTGTTGACAGTTCCATGAAAAAAAGATAAAAGTTTTTCGTCCGATGGCGGAGTAGCTCAGTTGGTTAGAGCAGCGGAATCATAATCCGCGTGTCGAGGGTTCGAGTCCCCCCTCCGCTACCATTACAGCCTTGCGGAATTTTTATCGCGATGCTTTTTTATTGTCCCTTTGCCCGGCAGGAAAAAACGCATGAATGAATTAAAAGCGATCCGAGCCTTGCGTTTTCTGTGGAAAATGGAACAAAAAGCAAAACGCTTCCAAAAGAAAATCGAAAAAGACGCTTCCGGACGAAAAATATGTCTTTCCCTTGACGGCAGTATGATAACGGGCAGTATCGGCGAAATGCTTTCCCGCGATATTTTCGGCGTCGAACTGGCTAAAAAGCCAAATCAAAAGGGATTCGACGGTTTCAAAGACAAAAAACGCGTGGAAGTTAAAACACAGAAAACAACCGTTCCGAACGAAGAATTAAAACACTGCACAAACAAAACCGTTTTGATTCATTTTAAATTTGATGATGATAAAAAATTGAAAAGAATCAACATCATGCGCGTACTGAATAAAGACGGGAAAACATTCAAAGAACCGGTCTTATCTTATTTCCCGAACGGGAAAAAATTTACATGCATGAAACTGAAAAAAGACTACAACGGTTATGACGGTTGGCTGACCCCCGAAACAATCCGTTCATTAAATCTTATTTATAATTGTGCTTATGCAGCTTTTCCTAAAACGGTTTATTTTCTTTTCAAATTAAAATCCTTTTTTTGTTAAAATTCTCCTTTCAGGTTTACAAAAAGTCTTAAATTCTGCAAAAATATGCTCATAAATTTTTATTTATGGAATACAACTATGCCTACAGTACACTTTCTTTGCGGCTATATGGGATTCGGGAAATCAACCGTCGCGCGTAAATTAGCCCTGCAATATAATGCGGTTATTTTAAACGACGACGAATTTATGCGCGAATTATTCGGCCGCAATTTACCGGAAGAGCAATTCCGCCAGGCTCATGATAAAGTTTCCGAATTTACATGGAGATTGGGAGAACGCATTGTTTCAATCGGTACAAGCGTTATTTTCGACCGCGGCTTTTGGTCCAAAAAAAGCCGTCAGATCGCCGTTGAACGAGCCGGACGGTTCTGCGATTCATTGCTTTTTCATCAGATCGAATGTGATATGGAAACAGCCAAAAAGCGCGTTTTAAACAGAACGGCGACCGACAGCAGCGCTTTGGAAATCAATGAAAACACGTTTGACGTAATGGCTCATTGCTATGAACCGATCGAGCCGGAAGAAAATCTGAATGTCATTTATTATAAAAATACGATGCCTCTGTTTTAAAGCTTCATCAAAAAGGCCTCCGAACGGAGGCCTTTTAAATTAACGATCCATCTGACGCTGCTTTGCCAAATTGGCAACAACCGTTTTTTTGCCTCCGTCGTTTTTCGGCGCCGGAGCAAAATGATCCAATTCACGTTTGCGGGCCGCCGCATCTGCGACATGTTCCGGTTTGTAAATTTTAGGATAGTTGTTCGCATTGACGCGGGAACGATAATTCGGCATAACCTGTTCGTTGTTTCTGGTAAAGCCGTATTTCTTCGGATCGTAAATCATATCGTCCGAATACGGCAGCAACACTTTGCGGGACTGGCCTTCGCCGATTCCCTGAATCTGTTTGTCCAAAACGTCATGATGCCATTGATCATGCGGATACAACGGCGTCAAAATGAAGTTGGAAAATTCGTTTTTGCCGCCGCCATGAATCGGCAGTTTGTGATGCACGTTATAGCCGTTTACGGATTTCCCTTCCGCCATACGAGCAATATCGGCATCCGTCATTCCCAACAGATCCTTCAATTCCTGCGCATGTTCGTTCGCCAA
>JAFVEJ010000069.1 GCA_017476085.1 Alphaproteobacteria bacterium | reverse complement strand
CGGCAAAACATCTTTGAAAACAGAATGTGCGGCATATTTGAAAAAATAGACGTATAGACAAAAATTGTTTGACAAACGTCTAATAAATGCTATTCTGAACGCAAATCGTTGTTTAACGAAAGGAATTGCTATGTCTGAAACAGTCGCCGAATTTATGCAGAAACCCGTAAAGGCTTATCCTTGCGGCCGCGCGGCAAAAAAAGCCAAAAAAACACTGGTTCAGGCTTTTACTGCTTCCGACCGGAAAGAGGCCGTCAAAGAAGGGGCTTTGTTTGAAAGCATTATCGATACCGTTATGCAGACGAAAAAAGGGCAGGAAACAATGAAAACTCTTGCCGGTTTGGGATATTCTTTCGCGTTTGAAAAAGGAAATTTCGGCGGTTTCTGCGATCCGGGAAACAAAAAAATCGTTATCAATCCGTCTTTTTCATTTGAATATATGCTGCAGACGGCTGTTCACGAAGGACGCCATGCGATCCAGTATTCTTTAGAAAAAGAAAATGCGCCGGATTATGAAAATACGCAGGTGGCTTCCAATTTAAGAATGCATCGGGCAATCGAAGCGGATGCCGTTGCGCATGAAATGGCGTTTGTTTATGAATGTAAAGATGTTTTGCCTAAAGTATATCAGGAAGCGGAAAAACACGATTTGCCGATGTTTCGGGCATACGTCGGTGAAATGGAAAAATCCCATGACGAAAGAAAGGCGATGCAGGCTTGTTTTGCCGCTTGGTATGAATGCGATTATTATCGGGATTTTTACGATAAGGCTCATAAGGACAACATTAAACAGGTTTGCGAATGGGCTAAGCAGGAAAAAGCCGATGCCTGCTTTAAAGAGGAATATCCCGCCGATGATGTTTTGCAGATGTGCGTATATAAGGGAAAGCCTTATATGACAGCGGATTTCCTGAATGTCGGGAAAGCGTTTTCCATTACACAAAAAGATAAAAAAGAAATTTACGATATGGTTTGCGATTATGCAAAAACCATTCCGGGCGCAAAAGAAGATAAATCCGTTCTTCAAATGCGTGAACGCACGCCGGAAGGCGAATTGCTGCCCGCTCAAAAGAATGTTTCTAAAACGGCGGTTATCTCCGCGGCTTTAAAACAGAAGGGAAGATAAAATGTCAGAACAAAAATCCGATTTTGAATGTTTTGCTAAACTGAGCACTTCTTTATACGCTTTGAACAGCTCGGACAATGAAAATTTCGGCACTCTGCTGAATACGGTTTACAATTTTCCCAAAGGAAAGGAAGTCATGAACGATGTGGCTTTCAAGGGATACAAGTTTATGTATGACCAGATGTTCAATGTGAACGGCGCATGCGATTACGATCACAAAACGGTCAGGCTGAATTCGTATTACCGACAGGCGGATTTGGCGCCGATTTTGGTTCATGAATGCACGCACGTCCGGCAGGTTGATCGTTTGACGCAGGAAACGGGTGTTGAAAAGGCCGGTGATTTTATCAACGGGTTAAACGCGTATGATTTCATTAAACTGAACCGCGCTTTGGAAGCGGACGCGTGCGCGCACCAGGCTGCTTTCGCGTATCAGATGAAGGATCAATATCCGCAGGTCTTTGACAAAGAAATGCAGACGCCGATGATGCAGGCTTATGTTGCCGAGATGGATAAATCAGGCGATGAAACAAAAGCTATGCAGGAATCTTTTAAGGCTTGGTACGGGTATAAAAACTATCAGGAATCGTATGAAAAGCAATTTTTGATGCAGTTAAAGAACAATGCGGGCAAACCGAAAGATCAGGCGATTTCCAATGAACAAATTGCAGCCTTATGTTTGAATAACGGGAAATCATACGTTTCCGCGGATTTCTTTGACAAGGCGGAAAATATGGCGCTTTCGGCACAGGGGAAGGAAAAATTATCTGAAACTGGCGATAAATCCGTTGCGCGGCTGCCGGTTCGCGGTGAAAAAAAGCAGGAAATTCCCACGGTCGTTTTAGCAAAAGCGGTTATGGCAAAAGGGCGTTAAGTCCTTTTCGAACATAAAAAAATCCCGCTTTTAAGCGGGATTTTTTATTTGCCGTTTTGCATCGTGATGACTCGCTGCGGAAAGGGGATCTCGATTCCGTTTTCCTGAAAGATTTTATGGATTTTCATAATCAGATCACTTTTGACCAGAACGCGTTTTGAAATATCGCCAACATAGCATCTTAACTGAATGCCGATGCTGGTGTCATCAACCGAAGTCACAACGACGGAAGCCGCCGGATCGTCCAGAATGCGGTCGTCGTCGCGCGTTGTTTCAAGAGTCAGTTCCAAAACTTTTTTCAGATCGGAAGCGTATCCGACACCGAAATTGATTGTCAGACGTCCCATCGAATCGTGCAGTGTCCAGTTTGTCAAAGCGCCGGAAATAATATCGGCGTTCGGGATGATAATCTGCGCTTTGTCAAAGGTTTCCAATTCGGTGGAGCGGATGTTGATTTTGCGAACGATGCCTTCGTGTCCGTTGATGACAATCCAATCGCCGATGCGGAACGGGCGTTCAAATAAAATCAAAATGCCGGATATGAAATTATTGACGATATGCTGCAGTCCGAAACCAATACCGACCGACAAAGCGCTGATTAAAACGCCAAGACTTTTTAAATCGACTCCCATAACGGACAAAGCGATCAACAATGCGATTAAAACGGAAACATATCCCAGAATTGTACTGACGGAACTTTCCGTGCTTTGATTTAAGCGCAGACGGCGAAACAGTCCGGGAAGAACAATGCTTAAAAGTTTTTTCATCGTATATGATACGGCCAAAAAAATCATTATGGCTAAAACGCCTTTGCGCAAAGGCGCCTGGAATGAAATCAGATAGCCGTGAAAATCGCTCCAAAGACTTTTGTTCAGAAAGCAATAAATTAAAAAAAGAAAAACGATAATGGGAAGGGTAGAGCGTCGTAAAAGGCGATATAATTTCATTATCATTCTGTTCTCCCGTAAAAAGTCCTGATCAATAATTTGTATCAAGTTTTAATAATGAAAAACAGCATAAAAAAGTTCAGAGCGAAAGTAAGCCGGAACAGGTAAAAAAGTCTTTGCTTTCTTGATTGAAATTTATAAAATAAAAAAAATTCGGACAAATTATCTGTAAGGAGACCGTTTAATGACCGAAACCGTTCTAAGCCCTGCTTTTGCTTCAAAACCTGTCGAAAATGCGGCTGTTGAACCGGAAAAACCGATTGTTCCCATTGATATCAGTCTGTGTACTCCGGGGAACCAAAAACGGGCGGCGCATATCATTAATACGGTGGCGCAAAATTCCGAATTGGGCAGGGAATTATTGGAAGGCATTGCCAAAAACGGATATAAGATTATGATGTTCGGCGCCGACGGATGGGGCGGCTGCGTGTCGGCAGAAACAAAAATGCTGTCGTTAAACTGTATGTGTTCCGATGAGGAACTGATGCAGGTCATCGCCCACGAAGCCCGTCATATCCAACAATTCGCAAACGGTATCGAAAGTGATTGCAACCGTTACAATGTCAAAGGATCCGTTATGACGCACAGGGCGACGGAAGCTGATGCGCAGACGACTTCGTGTGCGGTTTGCTATGATTTGATGCAGAAAGGCATTGACGGTCCGATGAAAGCGTTTGAAAAGGATGATCCTTTGATTGTTAAAGGCTTTATGGACGCTTGTAAGGATCCGAAAGGTCCCGTGACACAGCAGATGCTTCGGGGCGGTTTTGAAGGCTGGTATAAAAACGAGGAAATGGTTATCCGTTATGAAAACGGTTATCTGCGCGATGGCGGTTTGAATTACTGTTGGGAAGAACGCAATCATCCCGAAACATTCTATATCAAGCCGATTTCTTCAAAAGAAATCGTAGAAACGATTTGCAAAGACGGGGCAGGCAAGTGCTATTGGGCGGAAAATCCCAATGTGTTGGAACAGCCGGAAAAGCTGGCCATTTCCGAATCGACGCGGCAAAAGTGCCAACAGACTTTCGCAATCCGCAAGAGAGCATATAATCTGGAAGAGGATAAAACTTATCAGACTTTGCCGCTGCGCGAAGAACTGAAAGCGCAAAAGGCAAGGCCCGCCAATTCAAATACGGCGATTCCGGCTAATGTGGCCGCGCGTCTGATAGCGGCTAAACGCGGCAGATAAAAGCTTTATCGGATTTGATCCAAAACGCCCTGCAAAATAAAAGCGGCCGCTCCGGCGTCCAGTTTTTCTTTGCGTTTTTTGCGGCTCATATCGTAGGCGGAAATCATCACGCGTTCCACCGCGGCGGAGGACAGCCGTTCATCCTGAAAATAAAAGGGCTTTTGAAAGTGCAGGGCGATTTTTTCCGCCTGATCGCGAGTGTATTTCGCCTGTTCGCCTTCTTCACCGTTCATTTGCAGGGGAAGTCCGGAAACAAACCCGCCAATGTTGCGTCCTTTTAACAGCGTTTCCAGTTCGTTCAAATCGTATTGAAAGCTTTTGCGGAATACCGTTTTTAAAGGCGTGGCGGTCATCCACAGTGTATCGGATACGGCGACGCCGATCGTCTTCGTCCCGATGTCCAGTCCGACAAGAGAGGTCGCTTTCGGTACAGCGGATAAAAATTCGATCAAAGACAAATCGGGCATAAACAATCCTTTTTCAAAAAAATTCTTTATAATCTTTTTAAGAGGAAACGGAAAAATTTTCAAAACCTTTTAATTTTCCGTTTCTTTTTTCGGGTTTGGGCTTGCCGTTCAAATCGGTAAATGCTAACTTCTGTAAAGTTTGTTTTTTTATAAATTTTTAGGAGCATGTAAGCCTATGTCAATCGACAGGGAAATGGTCAAAAGACTTGGGATTCTTTCTCGTCTGAGAATCCCCGAGGAAAATATGGACGAAATGGTCACCGAGCTGACAAAAATTTTGGGTTGGGTTGATCAGTTGAAAGACGTCAACACGGACGACGTTTTGCCGATGAATTCGGTGGTCGAGGATATGAACCTGCGCGAACGCGAGGATGTCATTAACGACGGCGGTATCCGCGACCAAATTCTGGCGAACGCGCCCGAAGAAATGGACGGATATTTTCTGGTTCCCAAAGTGGTGGAGTAAACAATGACCGAGTTAGTTGAATTGACAATTTCCGAAGCTTTGGACGGTTTGGCAAAGAAGGAATTTTCCTCTGTCGAACTGACGAAAGCGCATCTGGCCGAAATGGAAAAAGCGCGCGATCTGAACGCTTATGTTCTGGAAACGCCGGAAGTCGCATTGGAACGCGCTCAAAAATCCGATGAACGCCGCGCTCAGGGAAAAGCGGGCAAAATGGAAGGCATTCCCGTCGGTATGAAAGATTTGTACTGCACAAAAGGCGTGCGGACGACGGCTTGTTCCCATATCTTGGACGGCTTTATCCCACCCTATGAATCAACGGTTTCCCAGAAACTGGAAGACGCCGGAACGGTTATGCTGGGCAAGACCAACATGGACGAATTCGCGATGGGAACGGCAAACCTGACCAGCTACTATGGCGCAGTCAGAAATCGCTACAAGGATAAGACCAATCCCGATAAGTTCCTGATCCCCGGCGGATCTTCGGGCGGTTCCGCGGCGGCTGTCGCGGCGGGGCTGTGCATGGCGGCCACCGGTTCCGATACGGGCGGTGCGATCCGCACGCCGGCGTCGTTCTGCGGTATCGTCGGGTGCAAGCCGACATACGGCCGTTGCTCGCGTTGGGGAATGGTCGCGTTTGCCTCCTCTCTGGATCAGGCCGGCACGATG
>JAFVEJ010000068.1 GCA_017476085.1 Alphaproteobacteria bacterium | reverse complement strand
TGGCGTTCGGCTTGATTCAGGGCAAGAAGATGAAGCGCGCCGAAGCCAAGGAAATCGCAATAAAAAAATTGGCGCAAGTCGGGCTGAGTGCCGATGTCGCTTCGCTGTTTCCGGACGAGCTGTCGGGTGGTATGAAAAAACGTGTCGGGCTGGCGCGGGCGATCGCGGCCGATCCGGAGCTGATTTTCTTTGATGAACCGACGACGGGGCTTGACCCGATCATGTCGGATGTCATTAACGATTTGATTCGTTCCTGTGTCAAAGACTTGGGCGCGACGGGCATCACGATCACGCACGATATGTCTTCCGTGCGCAAAATCGCCGATAAAGTCGCCATGCTGTATAAAGGCAAAATCATCTGGTACGGGGACGTCGCCGACATTGATCAATCGGGAAATCCCTATGTCGAACAGTTTATCAACGGTCGGGCTGACGGGCCGATTCAAATGGAAATTCGGGGATAATGGCAAAAAGCACGACCAGATTTGTCTGTCAAAGCTGCGGCGCGGTGTTTCCGCGCTGGGCGGGACGCTGTGAATCCTGCGGCGAATGGAACACGATCATCGAAGAGGAAACGGCCGCGGCCGCCGCGCCGAAGGCTACCGGAGGAAAAGGCGGACGAACGATCAATTTTGTCAGTCTGGACGGCGTGCCGGAAACGACTTTCCGCCTGAAATCGGGCATAAAAGAGCTTGACCGCGTGTGCGGCGGAGGTCTCGTCGCAGGGTCGGTGCTACTGATCGGCGGCGATCCGGGGATAGGAAAATCGACGCTTTTGTTACAGGTGACGGCGGCTTTGTCCTCCGTTTGCAATATCAAAGGCGCGCCGGTGCGGTGCGTTTATATTTCCGGTGAAGAATCCGTCGATCAGGTGCGTTTGCGCGCCGCGAGGTTGGGATTGGCAAAAGCGAACGTCGAACTGGCGACCGCAATGAATGTGCGGGATATCGTCGCCACTTTGGATTCGGGAGAAGCGCCCGACGTCGTCGTGATCGATTCAATTCAAACGATGTTCGTCGATACGATGGATTCCGCCCCCGGAACGGTCGGACAGGTCAGAGCGTGCGGCAATGAATTGATAAGGCTTGCAAAACGACGCGGTTTTGCGCTGTTTCTGGTCAGCCATGTGACCAAAGAGGGTACTTTGGCGGGGCCCCGCGTTCTGGAACATATGGTTGATACGGTGCTTTATTTCGAAGGCGACAGAGGGCACCACTTCCGCATTTTGCGCGGCGTGAAAAACCGTTTCGGCGCGACGGACGAAATCGGCGTATTCGAAATGACGGAACGCGGACTGGTCGAAGTTCCGAACCCTTCCGCTTTGTTTTTGGCTGAACGGCGGGGAAACGTTACGGGCAGCTGTGTTTATGCGGGGATTGAAGGGTCGCGTCCGATGCTGGTCGAGATTCAGGCTTTGGTCGCACCGGCAGGGACAACGCCGCACCGCGCGGTGGTCGGCTGGGATTCTTCGCGTTTGGGAATGGTTCTTGCCGTGTTGGAAGCAAGATGCGGTTTGCCGATGTCGTCAAAGGATATTTATCTGAATGTGGCCGGCGGTTTGAGAATTACGGAACCCGCGGCCGATCTGGCCGTTGCGGCGGCGTTGCTGTCCTCCGTATCGCAGATTCCAGTGCCGGCGGACGCGGTCGTTTTCGGCGAAGTCGGGCTTTCGGGCGAGATCCGCGCCGTGCCGCAACCGGATCTGAGGCTGAAAGAGGCGTCAAAACTGGGATTCGCCCGCGCCTTGATTCCGCCGCGTCACGTTAATAAAAAATCAGTAAAAGAAGCGGATACTGTTTTAAGATCAAGTGAAATCGGACATTTGAAAACGTTATTGGATATGTTCGGCTTGTCGGATAAACGGGATTCATAACATGGAAAATATTTGCGGCGTTGACATATTTATCGCGGTGGTTTTGCTGACTTCAGCCGTGTTGTCTTTTTTCCGCGGCTTTATCAGTGAAATGTTGGGAATCGGATCGTGGATTGTTGCTGGTGTGGCCGGTTTTTACGCGATGCCGTATCTGGAACCGTTTGTTTTACAGTATGTTCATCGTCCGCTATTCGCCAATTTGATATCTTTAACGGTTGTCGCTATCGTGACTTTGATTATTTTGACAATCGTTTGTTCAAAAATCACGGGCAAGGTGCGCAAAAGCGTTCTTAACCGGTTAGATCATTTTTTGGGATTTATTTTCGGCGGTTTGCGCGGTGTCGTCATTTTGGTTTTGATTTATTTTTTAGTGATGACTTTAGCGCCGAAAAATCTGGAACAGATGCAGAAAAAAAGCAAAGCTTTTCCTTATTTGGAGCGCGTGACCGAAAGCGTGAAAGGGCATTTGCCGGAATCCTTGTTTGACAACCCGGTTCAAAAAGAAGACTCAAAATCCGATGAACTGAAGGAATTGATTGAAAAATTGGATACATCTTCTGAAAAGAAAGCTAAAAAAGAAAGCAAGAAAGCAGCTCAAAAAGAGGAAAAAAAGTCGGTTGGTTCGGAAAAGAAAAATGATTTGTTCGAATCTTTGAACAATCCGCAAGTGGAAGAAAAACCGATGGATCCTGAAAAGCAAGGCTATAATAAGAAAGAACGCGAGGAATTGGATAAGCTGTTTTTAGAAAGTGCCGGGGAAGAGGATTCCTTTGAGGACTGATTTGTCGGACGATAAAAAATGGCACAATCGGATTTGATTCTTTTGATTTTAATCGGGCTGTCGATTTTAATCGGATTAAGCCGCGGTTTTTGCGCTGAAATTTTAGGATTGGTCGTCTATGTATTTTCCGGAATATTGGGATATATGTTCGCGCCGATTTTTATGCCTGCTTTTACGTTTGTTTCGTTTGAACCGATACAGAGAGGCGCGGCGATCCTTTTAGGAACGTTTATCGCATGGATTGTTCTGAAAATAGTGACGGCTTCTTTGGTGTCAGCGGTCAAAAACAGTAGTTTGAATAAGTTGGATCGATCTTTAGGCGGTATATTCGGCGGCTTGCGGGCAGGCGTTCTTTTGGTTGTTGTCGCCGTTGTTTCCGGATTTGTTTCGCCGAAGCTTATTCAATCCAGCAAAATTTTAACGTTGTCTTACGTCAGTTCCGCCAAAATGTTTAAAAAATTTCCGGAATTTGATTTTATTGAAAAAAAAGAGCAGAACAAAGAAAACTCTGACGCGGAACCGCAGGAAACTGAAACGACGCAAGAGCAAAGCTGGAAAAAGCGATTGTTATATTATTTGCAGAATACAACGGTTGATACCAAGGACGGAGAAAAAAAATTAATTTCTTCAATTTCTTCTGTTCTTGCTAAAAGCGCGCCAAAAGAAATGGTTCAGAATATCGTTGCTTCGGAAGAAAATGGCCTTGTTTCTGTCGAAACGTATGAAAAAATATTAGAATACGTTTGCGAACAACAAATAGTGGCATGGCTGAACGAAGAACCCATAAATGAAGAAGAAATGAAAAAACAAATAGAAAAAGAAGTGCAGAAAGCGCTGCTTGAAAAGATAAAGAGGTAATTATTTCAAAAATGAACATTCTGGCGATTGACTGCACACACAGTATTTGTTCGGCGGCTTTTTTTAACGGGGAAAAAATCGTTTCCGAAATCGTTGAAAAAATGGAGCGCGGACAAGCGGAGCGTTTGATTCCTATGGTGCAGGATGTTTTGATGAAGGCAAAGCAATCGTTTAAAGAAATTGATGCGATTGCCGTAACGACGGGGCCGGGATCGTTTACCGGTGTTCGTGTCGGGCTGGCTGCGGCGGACGGAATAGCTTTGGCTGCGGGATTGCCGATGATCGGCGTTTCCGTGTTGGATGTTTTGGCATGGAAAATCAACAGACTGCAGCCGGATATTAAAAAAGTATGTCTTGTCTTGGAAACAAAACGAGACGATTTTTATGCACAATGCTTTGAATCGGGAAAACCTGAGGCGGAACCGGCCGTTGTGTCTGCAGATAAATTAGCCGGTTTAAACGGATATGTTTTCGCCGGAAATGCTGCGGATCGATTGAAAGAAACAATTACAAAAATTTCCGTTTTGAACATTTCAATGCCTACCGCCGCAGAAATAGCTTTGTTTTGCGCACAAAAAACACCGCAAAAGGAATATCCGGAACCGCTTTATTTGCGTGAAGCCGAGGTAACGTTATGTCGGAAATAAGGGTAGAAAACGCTGATTTTGCGCCAGTCTATGCGGATATACACAAGGCATGCTTTGATCATGGATGGAATGAATCTATGATGCGTCAAATGCTGTTAATGCCCGGCGCGGTCGGTCTGATCGCGTATGATGAAAACAAACCTGTCGGCATTGTGATATATGCATACAGTCCGCAGCAGGCGGATATTGTGACTTTTTGTGTTTTGCCGGATTTTAGGGGAAAACATATTTCAGACGATTTGATGGAAGAATCTTTTCATTTTTTAACGCGGCAAGGGATCAGGGAAATCTTTTTGGAAGTCGCGGTTGATAACGAACATGCCATTAATTTATATCGGCGTCATGGCTTTCGGCAAGTCGGCAAAAGAGCGAATTATTATATTCGAGGCGATGTTAAAACGGATGCTTTGGTTATGCGGGTCGAGCTGTAATCTTCGGTTGAAGAGACGGTAAATAAATTTTTTGTCGCGCACAACAAAGAAAAATTTCCGCCGCCATTCAACAAAGAAAATGCTGTTTGATCGGCTTTTTCCCAAAAAGGCATGGTATAAGGAAAATAAATTAATCCTTTTTTCTTTTGTATAAAAAAACAAAAGTTTTGCAGTTCTTCATAAAAGGATGAAAGTGCCGCATCCGGCATTTCATTAATTTCAACAGATGATGTTTTTCTTTTGTTTTTTATCAGAAAAAATAATCGCCCCTGAGGTTTGAGCAGTCGGGAAGCTTCTTTAATAAGCAAAGAACAATTATTTAAAACGGAATCGTTTAAAGCGGCGATAAAAACGGTTTCAACGCTGAAAGGCGGTGGAAGAGCCGTAAAAAAGCTATTTTCAATAAAGTATTCCGTTTCAAAAAGGATGTTCGGATTGTTTTGTTCAAAAACGGCTAAAAAAGGAAAAACGGGACCTATTAAAACAGCAGATGATCCGCGTAAATTTTCTTTTGCAAAAAAAGCATCGATTTGTTTTTGTAATCGTTTGCCGATAGGAGAAACAAAAAAAGCGTTGGGAGTTCGATACGTCGCTTTCATTATTTCCGGATCCTTAAAACAATAATTTCTAAAATTGTATCATAGCTCAAAAAAAGATAAAAGGAGTTAATGATATGTTATTTATATATTTTTATTTATTCTTTTTCTTTTTTGTTTGAACGTTTGATTGTGTTTTTATTGCTGATATTTGTTTTGATTTTGGGCGTTGTCTGTTTCCTTTAACGGCAGCATTAACGGATGTTTTAGTTTTTTCTTGTTGAGATTTTACAACAGATGCCGGCGTTTTCTTTTCTGTTTTATCATTTTGAAGCTGAGGTATCAGAGTGACCGCCGGTTTAACGGGGGAAGCCTTTTGTTTTTTAATCTTATTCAGCTGTTCAAAGCGTTTTAATTCCAAATCCATTAAACGGCATCTGTGATTTTTTACATCCCATGAAATATTAAAAGCTTTGCATGCGTTGATTTGCTGAACTTTTTCCGTGGCCGGAAAAAACAAAGGGATACTTTCTCCCGCGGTCCATAAAAAAACAATGGCAATCGGAGCGATCAGACTGCGCCGTAAAGTTTTTTGTTTGATTAACAGTTCGTAACACAAAAAACCGCCGATGATAAATAAAAGCGTTTCCATGCTTAATGACAGCCAGAATTGATTTTCTGCTGCTTTCGGATTGGAAAATTCCGGTTCTTCGGGAAAAGCGGCCAGAGTATCCGTTAAAATAAAAGTATCAGAGATCCATAAGCTGACAGTTTTTATGCCCAATCCGGTTAACAAAATCAGATTGAACAGAAAAAACGAATATTTAACGGCTAAAGTGCCGTATTTTCGTAAATGTGAAAAAAAACGGTTTTCCATTTTGTTCCTTTTTTCAGCGTTTCTTTTGTATCTGTTTTGAATGCAAAAGAAAAGAGTTTTCAGCATTCGAAAAAAGCTTGTTGTTTCACAATCTCGAGTATATTCTGATGAAAAATTTTTTTTAGAAAGAGAGAATGCCTATGTTTTCACCACGTCAAGAATTTTTATTAAGCGCTTTTGCTTCTTATATTCGTCAAACCACGATTGCCACAAAACGGGCTGTTTTGCAGGCGTATCAGGATCATCCCGAGTTTGCGGAAAAATTTTTGCAATATTTTGATTTAAAATTTAATCCCGCAAAAGCCGGTGATAAAGCTTATTTGGAATTGGAAAGCGAAATTGATGCCTCGATTCCAAAAGATACGGCTTTAAAAGCGGTGTTTTCTGTTTTAAAGGCAATGATTCGTACGAATTTTTATCAGGGCGAAAAAGAATATGTCTCTTTTAAAATGAAATCCGGAGACATTCATCATTTGCCCAAACCTAAACCGATGGCGGAAATTTTTGTTTATTCTCCTTATGTGGATGCCGTGCATCTGCGTTTCGGCAAGATTGCGCGCGGCGGTATTCGCTGGTCAAACAGAAAAGAAGATTTCAGAACGGAAATTTTAAGCTTGGTTAAAACACAGCAAGTCAAAAATGTTGTGATTGTCCCCGTCGGAGCAAAAGGCGGCTTTTTTCCTAAAAATCCGCCGAAAGGAAAAGAAGAGATTCGGGAATATGCGATTAATGCGTATAAAACGTTGATTCGGGGTTTGTTGGATATTACGGATAACATTATTGACGGTAAAGTCGTTCATCCGAAAGATGTCGTTCGTTATGATGACGATGATCCGTATCTGGTCGTTGCCGCGGATAAAGGAACGGCGGACTTTTCCAATATAGCTAACGCGCTTTCCGCCGAATACGGTTTTTGGTTGGGGGATGCTTTCGCTTCCGGCGGTTCAACGGGTTTCAGCCATAAAGGAATGGCGATTACGGCGAAAGGGTCTTGGGAAAGCGTCAAACGTCATTTCCGTGAAATGGGGCGCGATTGCCAGGCGGAAGACTTCACAATGGTCGGTGTCGGCAGTATGGCGGGCGACGTGTTCGGAAATGCTTTGTTGTGTTCGGAGCACAGCAAACTGATTGCCGCGTTTAACTCGTCTTCGATTTTTATTGATCCGAATCCGGATCCCGTCGCTTCTTATAAAGAACGCAAACGTTTGTTTGATGCGGAAGCGGGATGGGCGGACTATGACCGTTCCGTTTTGTCTGCGGGCGGCGGCGTTTACAGCCGCAAGGAAGAAATGATCACCATTTCAAAAGAGGCCTGTGCGGCGTTGGGGCTGTCTCGGACGGTTCTTTCTCCGGATGAATTGATGAAAGCGATTTTATCCGCGCCGGTTGATTTAATGTACTTCGGCGGAATCGGAACGTATGTCAAATCTTCCGTCGAATCTCAAATGGATGCCAAAGACAGCGCTAACGCGGCTTGCCGTATTGATGCGCCGCAGATCAGGGCGAAAATCGTCGCTGAAGGCGCCAATCTGGGATTGACGCAAAAAGCGCGCATTGAATATGCTTTAAACGGCGGACGGTTGAATACGGACGCTGTTGACAATTCCGGCGGCGTTGATTGTTCCGACCATGAAGTCAACATTAAAATTCTGCTGAATGCTGTCGTCGCCGATAAAAAAATGACGATGGAAGAACGCAATGTTTTGTTGAAATCAATGCAGGATGAGGTCGCGGGATTGGTTTTGCGTGACAATTATCTGCAAACGCAAGTGCTGTCATATATGCAGCACCGCGGCGCAAAAAGCATTCCCGGCAATAAAAAGTTGATGCACGTTTTGGAAAAAGAAGACAGGCTGAACAGAGCTCTGGAATCTTTGCCGACAGATGCGGAAATGGACGAAGGGTTCAATCGGGGTTTGGGGCTGACACGTCCGGCTTTGGCTGTTTTGATGGCATATGCAAAGCTGTATTTGTATGAAGAAGTTTTAAACAGCGATTTACCGGATGACACATATGTTCAGGAAAATATATTACCCGTCTATTTCCCGGAAATATTAAGACAAAAATGGCCGGAATATATTGAAAAGCATTCTTTGCACCGTGAAATCAGCGCGACAGTGATCGCAAATAATCTGATTAATCGCGTCGGCATTAACTTTATCGGCAAAATGCGCGGAGAAAGCAACGCTCCCGTCGTGGATGTCGTTAAAGCGTATTTGGTCGTTTCCGCGGCGTATAATACCGAAGCGCTGTTCGGATTGATTGAAGCAAAAGACGGGAAAATGCCTTCTGACAAACAGATGGATGTGATGCGTCGTTTGGTTGCTGAAATTGAAAATATGACTTTAACGATTTTACGCAACGGTATGGATGAAGATATTGCCGGAGAAATTAAAAATTGGAAAGGGCACAAAGATGAAAAGCTTTCCGATTTGAAAGCTGATTTATCCGCCTGAATTTTTTATTGACGGAAAAGCGCCGATCTTTAAGGTCGGCGCTTTTTTTTACAGATATTTTTGTTATCCGCTTATGGTCAGGATGTTTTTTCCGGCGAACCGGCTAAAATAAAGAGAAAAAAATGAGGCGGCAAATGAAATATTCGGTTCTTCTTCTTTCTTTCTTCTGTTTTTTTATCGTTTCCTGTGCCGAAGATATTAATGATAACTCTTACCGGATGGCTTCAGTCGGTGAAGCCAATCGTGTCGGGCAAGGAGTTATTATTTCTGTCCGTCCTGTTCAAATACAGGGAGATTCTCAGGCGGGGGCTTTGACGGGCGGATTGGCCGGAGGAGTCGCGGCTTCGACGATCGGCCGAGGTTCCGGCAGCGTGTTGGCTTCCGTCGGGGGAGCTTTGTTGGGGGCTTTTGTCGGCGGATTAACGCAAAAAGAACTCGAGGAACAACAGGCATTGCAATATATTGTACGATTGACCGACGGAAATATGATTACCGTTATTCAGGGGATGAAAAATCGACTCGAGGTCGGACAGCGGGTTTTCGTTTTATACGGTCAGGAAACGCGTTTGATACCGGATAATCTGCCGTTGTCGTAAAAGGCTCTTTTGCAGGGAATTTGTTATGTTTATTAAAAAATTGTTAATTTTTTATAACTAAATACTACCTTTTATCCTGATTTTATGGTACATTATTTCTTCGTGGGCGGTCGGGAATGGAAAAAACGGTTCAGGGCCTGCCTTTGATTGATGACGTTTGGCGCGGGGCAGAAAAAACCGGCTTTGCGGCAGAACGTGAACTTTTGACACACAGGATATAGGAATGGCGAAAGAAATTTCTTTTTCGACAGGTGATTTTGTCGTTTATCCGACTCATGGCGTCGGTAAAGTTTTAAGTATCACAAAAGACACCGTTGCAGGACAAGAATTAGAACTGATAGCAGTTCATTTTGACAAAGATCGTATGACATTGCGTGTTCCGATGGCAAAAGCGAAAAATTCGGGACTGAGAAAACTGTCTAATAGAAATATTATGGATACGGCTTTAGAAACGTTGCGTGGAAAGTCGAAGGCAAAACGCACGATGTGGAGTCGCCGCGCTCAAGAGTACGAAGCGAAGATTAATTCCGGCGATCCCGTTTCAATTGCTGAAGTTGTGCGTGATTTGTATCGGTCTCAGGCGCAGTCTGATCAATCTTACAGCGAACGCCAGATTTATGAACAGGCTTTGGATCGCTTGGCCAATGAATTGGCTGCGTTGGAAAAAATTAATACTCAGGAAGCCACAGTTAAATTGTGTGATATTCTTCAGTTGGCGGGTTAACCGACTAATGCTTTAAAGGAGGGCTGAAAAGCCCTCTTTTTTTATCTGTCAAACGCTCGGTCGGCGGAGATATTTTAAGGGAACCGCCGTCGAATTTAAAGCATTTTTACGCAAATAAAAAGAAACCGCGGGGAGGGTTTAGGCAATCTTTCCGCGGTTTCTTGACATCGTAGAATATACGACGTTTAGGTTATATCAGGCATCGGTCGGTTAACGGCAGGAACTGCCTTGTCCGTCGCTGCATGGCGCACACACACCGGTACAGCTGTAACCGGTTCCGGCACCACAGGGGATACCGTAATCTCTTACGGAGAAAGAGCCGAGACATTCATATCTCGTTGCGGCACAGGCAAAGTCAAACCATTCTTCTTTTATGCAGACGCCGGATCCTGATGAGGTTGAACCGCTTTTCACGCATTTACACCCTGTGCCGGTTGCGGTCGGCGTATAACCCGACGCGCAGTTTACGCCCGTGCAGTTGCTGACGCAGGAATTTCCGGATTTTCGATAACCGCTGGCGCAGGTAAACGTACCGAGCGTTCCGTCCGATTTACAGCAGGCGCTTGCGACATTCGAACCAAAAAGAGTCGTGCAGGATGTGCAGGACGTATTTCTTTTTCCGGAAGCAAATGTTCCTGTTGCGCAAGCCGTATGAGTGTTACTGTTTCCGCCGGAGCAAGCATATCCCTCCTCACATGCAGTACAGCTATAACCGTTGTTTTCGGTACGGTAATAGCCTGCCTGACAGGTGACTTTGCTGCCGGAACAGGATGATGCGTTGTCCGGACAAGATTTGCATGAACCGGCGTAAGAATAATAACCGGATGCACAGCCGGTATTTTCTGTTCCGTCACAGGTCTGGCCGTTCGGACATGTCACGCATTTACCGCCGCTGAGAAGCAAGTCTGATTTGCAGCGCGTACAGATGTTCTCATTGCATTCTGTGCAATTTGCAGGACAGAAAGTTGTTGTTCTGCCACCGGTGGCCGGCTGAAACTGGTAACCGGACGAGGTTCCCGAGCCGGTTGAACGACCCAGTTTAACGGCTTTGGCATGAAGTTCGTTTGAACCGGCAAGAAAAAGGAATCCTGCTAAAACAAATAATATATATTTTTTCATAGTCAGTTCTCCTTATTTAGTGGCCAGAGTGAACGGACTTGAACATGTCAGAGCGGCGGTTGAACTGTTGACGCAACTGTCGCCGGATTTTGTCATTCCGCTCGGACAATTACCGCTGATGACGGCAACGCAGGCGGATGATGAGGTTGATGCTGCCGGCGAAGTGGTTCCCTCAGGACAGGATGTGCAGGAAGAAACAGAAGTTCCTTTCTTGCTAGATCTATATGTTCCCTCAGGACAAGCTGTGCATGTTGTATTCCCCGTGCCGGAGGCATACGATCCCGCCGGACATTCCCAGCAGGAAGCTATGTAGGAAAATCCATTTCCAGAATAGGTAGCAGATGGGGAATACGTTCCCGCCGGGCAAGCCGTGCATGAAGTGTTTCCGGTGCCGGAAGCATATTTTCCCGCAGGACAGGACGAGCAGGATACGGCAGCATAGCTGGAAGTATATGTCCCTTCCGGACAAGGCGTGCAGGACGTATTGGTGTTTACTCCGGTTTTATATGTTCCCGGCCCACAGCTGAGGCATGACGAACCGCTGCGATACTGTCCGGGGCCGCAGGTCGTGGTGGTACTGGGCACATATCCGCCACCACCGCCGCCGCCTTCTATCGCATATTCATATTGCTGCATCATTTGCTGTTGCAATGCAGAAGCAGTGTCTGCGAAAGAAAACAGCGCCGCCAATGTAACTGGCATTATTAAAGATAATATTTTTTTCATGAGTTTCCCTCCTTGAAAAGTTATACATTTTAATTAAAAGCCTGATAT
>JAFVEJ010000067.1 GCA_017476085.1 Alphaproteobacteria bacterium | reverse complement strand
CCCGTTAGGGGACAACGCCCTCCCGGCGGGGAAACAGCCTGTTTGGGAAAGCCGGTTTATGCCATAAAATAATGGAAAACAAGTGTTGCGCAAAGCAACGCGTATAATCCCGCAAAAACATCGTCCAGCATAACGCCGGTCGCGCTGTGCAGCTTTGAGTCGGCCCAGCATGCAGGCCACGGTTTTAAAATATCAAAAAGGCGGAAAAAGAAAAAAGCGATCAAATACCCGATCGGATCCAAAGGCATGGTCAGCAACGCCAGCCATTGACCGACAACTTCGTCAATAACAATCAGACCGGGATCTTCCACACCGATTTCACGCATAACGATATCGGCACTCCATACGCCGATGAAGTAAATGATAATCGCCGAAAACAATAGCAAAGGCCAACCGCCAAGCAGCATAATTCCCCATGCAAAAGGCAGGGCGGCAAACGATCCGAATGTGCCAGGAGCAACAGGCGCCTTGCCTGAACCGAACCATGTACCTAATACAAAAGCGGTTTTTGTTTGAAGAGACATAATTAAAAAAGTCCTCATATGTAAAAAAAGTATTTCAGAATGAAATTATCATATAGTATGTTATAAAAAATTCTATTAATTTCAGGAAGCTGCTTTTAGAAATGTCTTTTGCGAATATGAAGATAAACTTTTTAGTCCGCTGGTTCAGACATCGGGATCTGATGATTCGGGATCAGGATAAAATCTCTTTTTGTTCTTTGTCGGCAAGACAGCAGGGGGCCTTTTTTCTGTTTTTTTTGATTTTGATCGCATGGAGTGTTTTTACTTCTTTTTATTTCTTAAATTATAATACTGTCTTTACACGCAAATCGGATGACTTAAAACAATTGCAGGCTGAATATGCGGATCTGAAAGACGGAATGCTGTTTTTTGCAGACCATTTGGATACGATAATCGAGCAAATGGAAGACAACCAGAAAGCTTTGGAGTCGTTAGAACAAAATATAATTGCCGATGGGGCCGGAGCTTCTAAAATCAGAAAAGTAAATCCGAACAGTCTTTCCGCATCAATGGAAACAAAAAAAAATCCGACTGAAGAATTACGGACAAATATGCTTCGGCAGAAAGATGAAATCGCATTGGTACGGGAACGTTTGGCCGATATGATTAAAGGCGGCGGCGAAAAAAGCAACAGCCGTTTGGCGTATCATAGAGTTTTGTTTCAGCGCGATATTGCCGCGGCAGAGACAAAAATACTTCAGGAAAAGGTCAAAAATCTGGAAGACTTGATATCAAGTATGCAGGAAACACAGATTTTGGCTTTCCGTAAAATGGCGTTTTTGGCGGATGACGGCATTAACGTTATTGAAAACGGCTTGTCTGATATCAAACAATCTTTGGCTAATACGGGAATCGGCATGGAAAATTTGTTGCGCCGCATACGGCGGGACAAAGAAACCGTAGGGATTGGCGGCCCGTTTATTCCGGTTCCGATGTCAAAACCTCAGCATGACTTGAATATCTCTTTAGTCAGCTTGAATCAAAGGCTGGATCGTTGGTATGATTTAACGACGCTGCAAAATTCGCTGCCGTTGGGAAAGCCGGTTGAACGAATCCGCGTAACTTCCGCGTTCGGAGCCAGAGGAGACCCGTTTCAGGGGTCGCCCGCACGCCATGAAGCCGTTGATTTGGGCGGTATGATCGGCGAGCCGGTTTATGCAACCGCGCCCGGAAAGGTCGTGCGTTCCGGCAGTTGGGGATGGTACGGCAATATGGTTGAAATTGACCATGGTCTAGGTTTCAGAACACGGTATGCGCATATGGAAAAAGTCTTTGTCACAAAGGGGGAAACTGTGCGTGCCGGTGACAGAATAGGGACTTTGGGGAATACGGGACGCAGTACCGGCCCCCATTTGCACTATGAAATCCGCATCAGAGGAAATGCGGTAGATCCAATGAAATTTATCAAGGCGAAAAAAAATGTTTTCAAAAGTTAAAAACAGTATCGAAGCAAAAATCGGCAATAATGACAGGCGCCCTTCTTCGCCGTCGGTTATCAGTTCGGATTTGTCCATAACGGGGGATATGGTCAGTAACGGCGAGCTGCATATTGACGGACATGTGGAAGGCGATATCCGTTGCCGGGTTCTGATCGTTGGAGTGAACGCGCAGATCAACGGATCCATTCAGGCGGATGTCGCTCGAGTCCATGGCAGTATTAACGGGCATTTGTACGCGCGATCCGTGTTTTTGGCTTCTCCGTCCAAAGTGACGGGAGATATTACACATGAACGGTTGGAAATCGAACCGGGAGCGTTTTTGGAAGGAAACTGCCGTCGTATGGACGATCCTATTCCGGCCGAGCAGGGGCCCGCGGATTTGATGCTGACCGATGCCAGAAAACCCGAAGAATAAAGCCGAACCGGAATTCCATCGGCAACGCAAGGCTTTTGTCGTTTTGGACAGCGGCATTTTAACTGCATGCGATGGGTTTGACGGCTCTCATTTTGATTTGTTGCGTCAGAGCGGATTTGACGAGGAGCAAGCTCGTCTTTTAATAGCCGAACAGCCGCGCGGATATGCTTTAAACGGAAATGTGTATTTATATCAGGGATTTGATTTTTCTTGTTTGACCGAAAAGAACAAATTAAAAGCCGAAAAATGGGTTCTTTTTTTTCAAAAAAACGGTTGGCTGAAGCCTTCCGGAAAAATTTTTGACGGTATGCGCGCCGGTGAAATCGGCGACGTTTGGCAGCCGTTAAAAGAATTTGAAATATCATTTTGACGTAACAAGGTGTTTCGGGTATTCTTGCGGCTAAACAGAGTTATTTTTTTAGGGGAATATTATGTCTTTACCACTTATGCCGAAAGCAACAGCCGTATGGTTGGTTGAAAATACGTCTTTAACGTTTGAACAAATTGCCGAGTTTTGCGGAATGCATTCGCTGGAAATTCAAGCGATTGCGGACGGAGATGTCGGCGCGTCCATGATGGGGTTGAATCCGGTTGCCAACGGACAATTGACGCAAGAAGAAATTAAACGTTGTGAAGCCGATGAAAATGCTGTTTTAAAACGTAATGTTTCCGATTTGCCCGCTTTGATGCCGCGCTCCAAAGGCGCTCGCTATACTCCGATGGCCAAGCGGCAGGACAAACCGGATGCGATTGCGTGGATTTTAAAGCATCGTCCGGATTTAACGGACGCTCAGATTCGCAAACTGATCGGGACAACGAAAAATTCGATTGATGCGATTCGCAATCGGACGCATTGGAATATGGCGAATATCAAGGCTCGCAATCCTGTTTTGCTGGGATTGTGCACGGAAGCCGATCTGGAACGCGCCGTCGCCGAAGCGCCCAAATCTTTAAAGCAAACGGATGTTGTTGCTTTTGATGTCGAAGACGCGGATGAAGAATAGGAGATTTTAAAAATGGCCGAAGAAATTAAAGATGTCAACGGTGTCGATGCGGCGCGTCTGTTGTCTTATATCGAACGCATAGAGCATATTGAAGAAGAAAAAAAAGCTTTGCAGAATGATATTAAGGAAATTTTTGAAGAAGCCAAATCCGCCAATTTTGATGTCAAAGCAATTAAACAGCTGCTGAAAATCCGCAAGATGGATGATCAGGAACGCCAGGAAGAGGAATTTGTTTTGGATGTTTACAAGCGGGCTTTAGGCTTGAATTAGTAAAATCCGAATATATTTGAAGGCCGGGGATGCTTTTTCCGGCCTTTTTTATTTATCAATCAGACAATGTAAAACGGAATGAGGGTGCAAAGGATCTCCATATTTGTCTGTTTTTTCCGGTTTTAATAAAACGGAATAACCCGCTTGCGGCAAAGCGGAAGAAAATTTATCGCCCGAAACAATCAGGTTAAAAATGTTTTCGGGGGCGAATTTTTGCGTGATTAAAAGCTTTGTGCCGATCGGGTTGCAGCTGAACGCCAAAACGTCATTTGTGTGCGCCGCAAGTAATTGAGCCAAAGAACCGCCTAAGGAATGTCCTGTTGCTCGAATCTTGAAGTCGGGATGTCGTTCTCGTAATTTTTTATAAAAAGCCCAAGCCGTGTCAAATTGTACGGGCATTCGACCGTTTAAAATTTTTTCCGCATCACTTATATCCTTTGTTTCATCGGATCCGCGGAAAGCAATGATAATGTGGTTGTCTGTATCTTTAAAAGCAGTGGCGGAAAAACCATTTTCATCCGAAGCATGGTCAATAATTGAATATTTGTCGCTTTTGATCTGGTCCGGCGGAAAATAAGCCAGAATAGCCAAATTCATCGTGTCATTGACAAATTCTTTTTCTTGTTTGTTTTTAAAAGCGCCAAGAAGATCGTTTTTCTGCCCGGATTCGGGTAAAGAACTTTCCAATCGGGCTAAAGCAACGGCAAAATCGGTCGGATAGGTGCCGCCCAGTAAATGGCGTATTCTTGCCAGAGAAACGACAAAATTCGAAGAAAGATCGGCCGGAGAAATCAAAGAGTCTTTTTTATGAATATTTAAGAATAAAAGAAACGTGTCCGTATTTTTTAACAGTTGGACAGCCGGCTCGGAATCGTGATATTTTTGAAGCAAAACCGCTCTTTCCTGCCAATTATGCAGAAGCGAAAAAAAGACACAGAAAAAAAACGGAACAAATAAATAAAGCAAACGTTTTTTCTGATATTTCATTGCTTTTTCTTCAAAATGGCGCCGTTTTTTTGTAAAAAATCAGCCGTTGTTGGGATGAATATGACGTGCCGCCGTTTTTTGAGCTTTTTTCTTAACCTTTTTTACCGGTTTCGGTTCCTGATAAGCCAGTTTTCTGTCTTCCGGCAAAGGCTCTGCTTTGGCATAGGCAACGTCGCCCGAAATATTGTCACGCATTCTGTCGCGTTGTGCATAAAAACGCTGTAATTCTTCCCCGGCCAGTTTGCGCTGAGCCGTGATCCTTTGTGTTACGGGGTCGATTCTTTTTCCGTTTTTAATCAATTCCCAATGCAGATGGGGGCCGGTCGAACGTCCTGTTGTTCCGACATAACCGATGACATCGCCGGCTTTAACTTTACGTCCTACTTTCGTGAGTTTATGAAAACCACTCATATGTCCATAAGCTGTTGAATATTCGGAATTATGTTTGATTTGAACATAATATCCGTAGGATCCTCTCTTTGAAGCCTGCGTAATCGTTCCCTCTCCGGGCGAACGAATCGGCGTGCCGATCGGAGCGCCGAAATCGGCTCCCCAATGCATAAGCGTATATCCTAAAATAGGATGTTTGCGCAGTCCGAATTTAGAAGTCATACGCGGTTTAGCTAAGGGATGCATTGTAAACAGCTTCCGGGCGATTTTGCCCGTTTCGTCGTAATAATCCTCACGATTTTGAGAATCTTTGTACAAAAAACGCTCATGTAAACGGGTATGCAGATTAATACCCGCGTACAGCAATGTGCCGTTGCCGGTCGGATGCCCTTCTTTATTATATTCTTTTTGAAAAACAGCCGTAAAAGTATTGCCTTTGCGCAAATCCCTGGAAAAATCGACAGGACCGTCAAAAGACCAGATCATCTGATGAATCACGTTTGTCGGAATGCCCGCCGCTTTTGCGCTCGGGATAAAAGCGCCGTCAATCATTCCTTCGGCGTATTCCGTTTTAATGTCAACTTCAGGTTCAATCAAACCGGCTTCAAAGAAATCGTCTTCCACCCGAGTTGCCGTATAGCGAGTGCCGCGGCGGTCTTCAACGGTAACCGACAACAAAGATTTATCTCCCGTATCCGTATCCATTTTTCCGATCTCTATTTTATTGCCGGCTTGGATTTGTTTTAAATTTAAGATATCGGACAAAGCTTGTGTAACCAGATAAATCTCCCGATTCGTCAGTCCTCCCTGCTTTAAAACTGTGGATAATGTTTGCTGAGGCTTGATGATATAGCTTTCCAAATGGTCGGGTTTTAATGCTTGTTTCGTTTCATCCGGTGTTTCTTCTGCCTGCGGAGAGACATTCAGCGGAATTTTAATTGCGGCAATCGGCGTTAAAGTTTGTTCTTCGGTCGCGCGTTCTTCTATAAGACTTTGAGTGGTCTGATCGGAAGCTGTCCGTACGGTTGCATATTTGAATGCGCCTAAAACGGAAACGGCTCCGAAAAAAGAGCCGGCTACAAAAACAGGCCAGGAATGAAAACGAATCTTTCCTCCGAGTTTGAAAAAGGACGGCAAATCCGAATTTTGTTCCATATCGTCGGCAATAATGTCGGCGGCGTTTTCTTCAATCAGATCAATCAAGCCTTTTGTTGACTGCAAAATACTTTTCAGACAAGTGATTTGTTTTTGGTCGTTATTTACAAAAGAATCGTTTTCGCTATTCATATCGGATCAGCCTTAATTTTTTTTCATTCTTTAACTAAATAACGCGGAAAAAACTAAAAGAAGCTTAATGCGGAAGATTTTATCGATCAAGCTTGTATTTCAAATCATATAAAGCGATGGCTGCCGCATTGGAAACATTCAAACTTTCCATTTTCGGAGAAATGGGCAGCTTGACCATAAAATCGCAGTTTTGTGCCGTTAACCGGCGCAGTCCGTATCCTTCCGACCCCATAATTAAAGCAATTTTATGCGGCAGAGCAGCGTCTCTTAGTGTTTTTTCCGCGTTTCCGTCCATGCCGACACACCAATAACCGCGCTCTTTTAAAGTTTGCATTGTCCGCGCCAGATTGGAAACCGTGATTAAAGGCAATAATTCCAAAGCTCCGCAAGCAGCTTTTGCCAAAGTTCCCGTCGCTTCCGGTGCATGGCGTTCTGTGATGATTACTGCATCCGCATCAAAAGCTGCCGCGGAACGCATTACGGCACCGACATTATGCGGGTCTGTGACTTGGTCCAAAATGACAACAACGGAAGTCTTCTTTTCCGGCAAATCCTCTTCATAAAATCCGGGAAGCGGAGAGACCAAAGCGGCGATTCCCTGATGAACGGCTCCCTTGGGCAGCAGCTGTTCAAACTCCGCGCGTCCGGCGGATTCATAATTCAGTCCGGCGGGAATCAGTTTTTGCGGCAGTTCGGCAGCGGTTTCTTTACTTAACAGAAGCCTGTATATCTCGCGCTGAGGGTTTTGCAGTGCCGCTGCAACGGCATGATATCCGTACAGCCAAAGTCCGCTTGAAGGAGTTTTGGCAGATATAGGCTGTTTTGACCGTCCGTTATTGCTTCCGGTCGGCTTTTTTTTATGTGCGGACACGAATTTTTCTCCTTGAAAAAGTATGAACCGAAACGAGTTTTAGCATATTTTTTCAAAAGAAAAAGGGATATTTCATTTTTTGTATTGACAAAAGACCGAAAAATCCACTATTTCAAGTACATTGCTTTTGCAATAGCTTTGGTCGGATGGGTGGCCGAGTGGTTAATGGCAGCAGACTGTAAATCTGCCCGCGTGAGCGTACGGTAGTTCGAATCTACCCCCATCCACCATTTTGCGGGTGTAGCTCAATGGTAGAGCAGAAGCCTTCCAAGCTTACTACGTGGGTTCGATTCCCATCACCCGCTCCAATTTGTTTTCGTTGCCTGGCAAAGGATAACGAAAACCCCGAAGGGGGAGGGTATCCCCCGTCAGTTTCGGCCGCCGGTTCGGGGGCTTTTTTGTATAAACGGTCTACAGTCAGGAAATTAAGAAATGGCAAAAGAGAAGTTTGAAAGAACGAAGCCGCATTGCAATATCGGCACGATTGGTCACGTTGACCATGGGAAGACGACGCTGACGGCGGCGATCACGAAAGTATTGGCGCAGAAGGGCGATGCGCAGTTTGTTGATT
>JAFVEJ010000066.1 GCA_017476085.1 Alphaproteobacteria bacterium | reverse complement strand
TCAGGTTTCCTTGTTTTTCCTGTTGCCGGATATGTTCCAACGTTTCGTTGTAAACTTCGTGCCGGCGTTCCAAAGCGTCGATAAATTTGGGATATTTCCTGAACGCTATTTTAAACAAAGGCATAAACTTTGTTTTTGTTTTGGCATATCCTTCGGGACGGGTCAGAATGACAACGTTTCTGTCGTAGCCGTTTTTTTCAAAATGTTTGATCGGTATGGCGTCCGCAATGCCTCCGTCCAGCAGGCGGAAAGAATCGATTTTGACAATCTTGGACGCCAAAGGCATGGAAGCGGACGCTCTCATCCATTCCAAATCCATATAGTCCATTTTTTCCAGTTTTTGATAAACGGGACGACCGGTCAGAACGTCCGTGCAAACGACGATAAATTCAGCCGGATTATGCGTGAATGTTTCCGTATCTAAAATGTCCAGATGATCAGGAATTTCATGGTAGCAAAAGTTTGCGTTATAAAGATCGCCCGTTTTAATCAAAGAGCGTAAAGAACAATACCGTTTGTCTTTACTGAATCGTGTGTTATAGCGAAGGACGCGCCCTTTTTGTTTCGAGATCTAGTTGCAACCGAACGCCGCGCCTGCAGAAACACCGATCACGCCGTCAAAGGCGATCTCATTTTCCAAAAAGGCATCTATCACGCCCGCGCTGAACAAGCCGCGCATCGCGCCGCCTTCCAAGACCAATCCTTTTTTCATTTCTTTTTCCTTTTTTAAGGATATTTTAAAATCTTGTATAAGATTCCTTTTTGTTTTTGGCAAGGGATTGTGTTTTTTTTAAATCGATATATACTTTTTTTAAATGTTTTATGGAGGTTGATATGCCCGAATATCCGCTGATTATGATTAATGACTTTTTGGATACCGATATCCGCGGTATTTTTACGACGCAATATGTTGAACCGGATGAAATGCTTTTATTGCACAATCTTTCCGGTTTGAAAGTCAAAATCGTCAAAGAGCCGTCATCAGTGGCAACGTATCTGTTTTCCGTTGCAAACGGATGGCTTGAAATTCAGCGCGAACGCGTTTCAGGTCCGATAACGTTCATTCCGATGATGCTGCCTAAAGCGGACGAGGAAATAGAAGCTGCCAAACGGGAAGCTTCCGTTGAAGAATACAGAAAATATAACGGATTAAGATATTTGAAGAATCTGGCTATTCTTTTGGGCGAAAATCCGGAAGAAATGGATTCCGTTATGTTGGAACTGTCTTAAAAAGCATCTTGTTTAATCAGAGCGATTGTGCTGATCGGAACAAAAACAAATCCTTTTTTTTGCGCTTTGGGAATCCATTTTTTCAAGGCGTTGATCGTTGTCGGATGAGGATGTCCGATAGCAACGGAAGTGCGGCGCTGCAAAGCATGCTTTTCCACTAAAAGCAGCTGCTTCATAATTTCTTCCTCATTTTGAGAATTGTCCAAAAAAATATCACGCACCGCATAAGGAACATGCTGATCGCGCGCAGATTTCCATGCGGCGCTGTTGCCGGATGTCAATGAATCCAAAAATAAAAGTTCTCTTTTTCTTAATTCATCTATTACAACGGAAATTGACTGTTTATCAGATGTAAATTTGCTGCCCATATGATTATTAATTCCGACGTAACCGTCAAAGGAAGTCAGCATCATTTTAAATTTTTCCGCAATTTCTTCGGCGGACATATCCGAGCGTAAAGCGCCCGGCCCCGGATTAAAGCGGGGATTGATCGGCTCCATCGGTGTATGCAGCAGCAACTCATGCCCGTTTAATCGGGCTTGTTCGGTTTGTTGCGGCAAATCGTCGGCATACGATAAAAAAGAAGCGGTTATAGGCGGCGGTAAAGATAACACCGCGCGCGTCATCGCTTTATTTAATCCTAAATCATCAATGACAATCGCGATCATCGGAGCATCTTCCGGTGTGTCGGGAACAGGAACGGCATATTTTAGCCATGTCGGCAAAAGAGGTGTCGGTTCTGGTGCTTTATCCTGAAATGAATCGGTTGTCTGAATGGGAAGAGTTTCTTTCCGTATTTCTTTCGGTTTTTCCGGCGTATGTTTTTTTCCCCACAATTCTTCTTCGGAAGAATGAGCGGACGGCGGCGTGTATGATTTTGCCGAAATTGATGCGGGAAACCAGCAGATTAAAAGAAAGCTTAAAAATATATTTGCCGGACGAAACAATTAAAAAACTCCTGAAATCAAACTTGGTTCACTTTAATCTTAAAAATTAAAAAATTTCTTGCCAAAACAAAGGAACTAAAGTAGAACAAAAAGAGAAAATTTGTTCATGGAGGACATTATGCTGACAAAAAGGCAGTATCAGCTGTTGATGCTTATTGAAAAAAAACTGCGGGAAAACGGGGTTTCTCCTTCTTTTGAGGAAATGAAGGACGCGATCGGTTTAAAATCAAAATCAGGTATTCATCGGTTGATTTCAGGACTGGAAGAACGCGGTTTTATTCGTCGCTTGCCGAATCGAGCCAGAGCATTGGAAGTTTTGCGGTTGCCGGATAATCAGGTTGAAACATCGCTTTCCGCTAAAGGATTGATGAACAAACAAATGACGCAATCTTTTTCGAAACTGTCGTAGAATCTGGTTGCCAATTCGGTTGAATTGCCGCGTTACGGCAAAATTGCCGCAGGAACGCCGATAGAAGCGTTATGCAGCAATGAAACGATTGCCGTTCCTGCAAATATGGTCGGAAACGGGGAACATTACGCTTTGACTGTAGCAGGTGACTCTATGATTGAAGCCGGTATTTTAGACGGTGATACGGTTATCATTCAGCGCGCGAATACTGTTGAAAACGGGGAAATCGCAGTGGCTTTGGTAGATGGATGCGAAGTGACTCTGAAAAAAATTAGGCGCAAAGGAAATTCGATTATGTTGGAACCGTGCAATAGGAATTACGAAGCGCGGATATACAGTCCCGAACGAATTGCGGTGCAGGGAAAACTTGTCGGTTTAATGCGCAGTTACGGATAAAAGCGCAAAAAGATTCAAAAAAGTATTGACGGATTAAAGGATAATCTTTATATATAACCCGTCTTTATGATGTTCCCATCGTCTAGAGGCCTAGGACATCGCCCTTTCACGGCGGTAACGGGG
>JAFVEJ010000065.1 GCA_017476085.1 Alphaproteobacteria bacterium | reverse complement strand
GCCCCGTCAACGAGCGTACCGGAAGAACATGCCGTGCAGTTGGTTGACGAAGTGCATGCCGAACAGCCCGAAGGACATTTTGAACACGAAGAACCGTTCTTATAATATCCGCTGCTGCAGGTAAAAGTGGACGTTCCCATGCATGTCGCGTTGGACGGACAAGATACGCAGGTGTTCCCGCTCAGGTAATATCCGCTGTTGCAGTTAGTGCAGGTGCTTCCGCTTTGCGTCGCGCAGTTGGCGATGGTCGGTGTTTCCGCAACACAGCAGCAGTTTTTATCGCCGGAAACCGGGTTTGCTCCGCTGGCGCAGGTTACGCCTGTGCAGTTGGCAACGCAGACTCCGTTTTTAAGATGATAACCGGAAGCGCAGGCAGAGCATTCGTTCGCCCCCGTACAGGAAGTGCATCCCGTCGGACAAGCTGTACAGGTGCACGAAGAAGTGAGATATTGTCCCGCTGAACAAGTGCGAGTGCAGACGGCATCCTTTCCGTTGCAGGTATAACCGCTCGGGCATGTCACGCAGTTGCCGTTGCTGAGAAAATAGCTGGAGCCGCAAAGTGTGCAGTTGGTTGCCGAAGTACAAGTTGAACAACCGGATATCGCGGAAGAACAGCTGGAACACTCGGAACCGTTAAGATATTTTCCCGCAGGGCATGATGCTAAGATACATTTGTTGTTTTGAAGCGTATATCCGGTCTCACATCCGGAACAAACGCCGTTTTCCTGATTGCAGGAAGAACAATGATCCGCACATTGCTGCACAAAATGAGTTTCGGGCGGAACAAAATCAGATCCAAGGAATGCGGGGTTTGTTTGGCCTCGTCCCAGTTTAACGGCTTTCGCCAGTTGAAAGCTGTTTTTTGTATTTAAGACTTCTGCGGCATAGACTGTCAAAGGAATGGCGCAGCACAAAAAAAGCAAAAGTGTAAAGTATTTTTTCATGGCTCCCTCCTTTTATTAATACTCACAGCAGCATTTGTCTGCGGAAAGAGTTCCCTCCGCGGGACAGGCGGTGACGGTCGCTGATGTTGTGGGAGTAGGATCATCCTTGCTCAAAAAAATGCAGTAATTCGTGCCGACTCTTTGGCAGTACTGCACATCCGGTAAAGTGATGGCCTGATTGCATTTAAGCTTAGTTGTATAGCAAAGGCTGTCGTCGCCGGTATCGGACCCGTCGCAAGAATAGCAGGAAGCATAATATCCTTCCTTGCAGATCCCCGAACATGATGCTTGACAAACGGCAAGAGTCAGCTCACCTTTCAATGCACAGCACTCTTCCTGCGAAATGTCTATTGGACATATCGCTTTTGAAAAACTTTGCTGCGGATAAAGCAGCAGAGCAACAAAAAGTATTAATATCTTTTTCATGAGATCCTCCTTATAAAAACTCTCATAATTAAATCTTATTACAAATAATGATTATTGTGATAATTAAATTTTGATGAATGGAAAAACCGTTATTTTTTTTAATACATCGTTTTGTTTTATGAAACGGTTTCAGGCAAATAATAAATTTGATCATTTTCTGTTTTATAAACAAGGTTGATAAAAAAAACGGAGAGGAAAAATCCTCTCCGTTTTTGTTAAGATAACAGATGGCCGTTATATGTAAGTACAAGCCTGCGGCCAGCCTGTGCCGCTGGTGCTGACGCACGATGTTCCGTCCAGAGTAGGTTTGTATCCGGAGGGGCAACGGCATTCTTGTTCTATAATGTTGTGGCACATAATACATGATATATTATCCGAAGAACAGGTTCCGGCGGAAGATCCCGAACATCCGCTCGGACAGGTACCGCATTGCGTGTTGGCAGGGCATTTTTCACAGCTGCCGCCGGATTTGGGTTTTCTGTATCCTTGGCTGCAGGAGTTGTAAGCAATACTCCAATAGTCACAATCATGGATACAAGCCCCGTTGCTGAGATGATAAAACGTTCCGGAACATGCCGTGCAGTTTGTCGCCGAAGTGCATGCTGAACAGCCTTCTATCGCGGAAGAGCAGCTGGAGCATACGGAACCGTTCTTATAATATCCGCTGTTGCAGGTGAACGAGGTTGAACTTGTGCAGGTCGAATTTGCCGGGCATGCCACACAGCCGTTTCCGCTCTTATAATACCCGCTGTTGCAGGTAAATGAGGCGGTTCCCGTGCATGTCGCATTGGACGGACATGATACGCAGCTGTTCCCGCTCAAGTAATATCCGCCGTTGCATTTTGTGCATGTGGTGCCGTTTTGGGTCGCGCAGTTAGCTATGGTTCCCGCAACGCAGCAGCAGTTTTTGTCGCCGGAAACCGGGTTTGCTCCGCTGACGCAGGTTACACCGACGCAGTTTCCGACGCATACCCCGTTTTTAATATGATAACCGGAAGCGCAGGTTGTGCATGCATTCGCTCCCGTACAGGTGGTGCATCCCGTCGGACAATTTGTACATACGGCAGCTCCGGCGGCAGAGTATGTTCCTGCAGAGCAGGTATTACAAGACGCGTTTCCTGTTCCCGAAGCATATGTTCCGGCCGGGCAAGCCGTGCAGGAAGTTACGGAACCGCCGGCAGAGTATTGTCCCGCCGGACAGCTTGAGCATGCCGACCCGTTAAAGTAATTTCCCGGAGAACACGCGATCGGGATACATTTATTGCTTACCAGCTTATATCCGCTGTCACACCCGGAACAAACGCCGTTTTCCTGGTTGCAGGAAGAACAATGATCCGCACATTGCTGCACGAAATAATGTTCGGGCGGAACAAAGTCAGACCCAAGGAATGCAGGATTTGTTTGGCCTCGCCCCAATTTAACGGCTCTCGCCAGTTGAAAGCTGTTTTTTGTATTTAAGACTTCTGCGGCATAGACTGTCAAAGGAATGGCGCAGCACAAAAAAAGCAAGATTGTAAAGTATTTTTTCATGGTCCCCTCCTTTTATTGATAGTTACAGCAGCATCCGTCCGTGGAAAAAGTTCCTTCCGCAGGACAGTCGACGACGGTTCTTGTTGTTGTGGCGGGAGTAGGCTCCGGATCATCAGGAAGAGGTAAGAAAATGCAATAATTTGAGCCGAATTTTTGGCAGTATTGTTCCGGTAAGGTGATGGCCTGATTGCATTTAGGCAGAGTTGGATAGCAAAGGGTGAGGTCGCCGATATCTGATCCGTCGCAATAATAGCAGGAAGCATAATATCCTTCTATGCAGGTCCCTGAACACGATGCCTGACAGTCAGCAAGCGTTTTTAGGCTTTTGCTTGCGCAACAATGCTCCATCGAAATGTCAACCGGACACTGCGCTTTTGAAAAGCTCTGCTGCGGATAAAGCAACAGAGTAATAAAAAGTATTAATATCTTTTTCATGGGGTTCCCTCCTTAATAAAAACTCCAATAATTAAAGTTTATTATAAAAACTAATTTATTAAAACTAAAAAATATAAAAGTATGTATTTAAAAAATCATTGTTGTTTATTTATTATGTTGAGTGTTTCTGTTTTTTTAATTTTTTATATGTAATGCTTTAATGCATTATTTAAATGATTCAAAACAAAACCCCTTCAATTTAACAAAATTGAAGGGGCTGTTTTTTTTAATTGGTTTATTTGCACAAATTTTGTTTTATTAATTTGTCATACAATTCCTTGGATTGTTTTTGTTCTTCTGCAGAAAACGGCAAAGAAATCGAAAATCCCTGCTCTTTTTCTTTATCCGGGGCAACGGGCAATAATTTCGTCAAATCTGTTTTCGAAACGTTGCAGATTTTGCTGTGATCGGTCGTTTTGCCGTTGATTTCCATCGTGTTTTTGAACGTTATCGTGCAAACATCATCCTTAAAAGTCGAAGAAAGTCCTTTGGATATTTTAACGTCGCCGAAAGAAGAGCTTTCCGAACCGGCATCGTGAGTCTTATCGCCGAAAACGCAGGCTTTTGCTGAAGCCAGTAATCCGATCGTCGAATATTCGGGAACGTATTTTGCAGCGGTCGGGTTTTCGGCAAAAGAATAAAAGTCCATCCATGTTTCGACTTTTTGAGCTTGCGTTTTACTTAAAGAAAGCTCAAACGGCGGCATTTTGATTTGGCAGTACCCTTTTTTAACGCCGGTTATTTCGGCGGTCATCGCTGAAAAGACGATGTTTTTTTCCGCTTTGGCCGGGCGGCAGACCTTCAAACTTTCGACAAAATCCGCCGGCAAAGCAAACGTTTTGCGCTGCAGCCGTTTCATCTGTTCGTCGGAAAAATCAATTTTTTTCTTTTCGCAGGCCGTGTCGGAAATTTTTCTCCACGCGATGTTCAATTTTGTGTCGGTAACGGTCGTTTCCATCGGCTTTTTTTCCGTTGTTCCGTCGGATTTGGAATAGGTTATGTAAGTCGTAAACGTTTCCGTAACCTGATCCGTTGATGGGTTCGTCATCGCATCATAAATTTCTGTCAGCTGTTCGGGCGAAACGGAGCAAACCTGATCGGAAACGACAATGTCGTCCATTTGGCTGACAATCGAAAAATCGCAGAAGCTTTTGTCATTTTTGCCTTTGATGCGGACGAAAGTCGATATGTCGTCCAGTCCGAAAAATTTCGTAACCGTTTTTAAAATCGGGTTGGCCGCGCTGAAATCTTCTTCGTAAGGCGTACAGTTTTTTGCAGAGTTCTTTAAATCCTCCGTAAAATAATATAACGGCGCGGTTTGGGCGTTTGCATTAAAAGCAAATAAGGAAATAACAGGCAGAAGAAACAGGCTTTTTTTCATTATTTTTATCCTTTTTTCCTGTGTAAACGGTTTTTCAGTTCTTTTAAGTTTACACCGCCGGACAATAAAACGGAAATAATAAATATAATACCGCCGAAAGCGATCAGTGCAGTCAAAATGCCGAAGCGCATGATTTGCGTTCCGTGAATCCAATCGGGAAAGTAAACGACGGCTTGTTTGTTGGCGAAAATGACTGCAATAGTCATCAGGACGGAAGAAAATAAAATAGAAGCGCTGCGTTTTTTAAAGGTGCGGTCCGTATGATGCAGATCCTGTTTTTTGATGCGGCAGATGTATTGCAGCACGTTGATCCAGGCAACGATTCCCGTTGCCAGCGCGATGCCGACATAGCCGAATTTCGGCAGAAAAGCCGCACACAGCAGAATATACAGTCCCAAAGCCCAAGCTGCTATCCGAACCGGAGTCGTCGTGTCGCCTCTGGCATAAAAAACGGGGGCCAGCGTTTTCGTCAGAATGTAAGCCGGCAGCCCTGCCGCGTAGGCGCACAAAGCAACAGCAGTGTTGACGCTGTCCGTGTTTGTAAATTCACCGCGTTCGAACAGAACGGAAATGACCGGATAGCTGAGTGCCATCAGTCCCGCCATAGACGGCACGGACATCAATAAAGCAAACTCCAATGCGCGGTTTAAGCTGTTTTGCGCCTGTTCCGTTTCTCCGGCTTTCAGTTGGCGGGACAGGATCGGCAGCAAAGCCGTGCCGATCGCGGCGCCGATGATTCCGACCGGCAGCTGATACAGGCGGTTTGCGTAATACAGCCATGAAATCGCGCCGGTGGACAGGAATGATACAAACAGCGTATCCAAAAACAGATTGATCTGATAAATGCCGGAACCTAATACGCCGGGGATAATGCGCTTCATCAGCAGTTTCAATTCCTGCGATTTGTGTTTAAAAAAAGCGGCCGGCTTCTGTAATCCCAGCGGCAGTCCCGCGCGGTGCGTGTGCCAGATCAGCCACAGCAGCTGAAAAACGCCTGCCAATGTAACGCCTGCGGATAACGCATAGCCGTAGTTGCCGCCGAATAAAGGCGTTAAAGCAAACAGCGACGCGATCATCGTCAGGTTTAATAAAACGGGCGTTAAAGCGGCGGCGGCAAAGTATCCCATTGAATTCAGCATGCCGCTTTGCAAAGAGTTCAAAGACACTAACAACAGATAGGGAAATGTGATGCGCGCCATGATGACGGCCGCGTCAAACTTGGCCGTATCTTCGATAAAGCCGGGGGCCTGGACGATGATAAACAGCGGCATCGCGATTTCCGCTATCGCCGAAAACAGAAGCACAATATAAAACAGCGCTGAAAAAGCTTCTTCCGCGAACAGGCGGGCGGATTCTTTGCCTTTGGTTTCCAGCTGTTCCGAAAACAACGGCACGAAAGCGACGTTGAACGCGCCTTCGGCGAACAGGCTTCTGAATAAGTTCGGCAGTTTAAACGCGACGAAAAAAGCGTCCGCGATCATGCCCGCGCCTAAAAAGTTCGCAATCAACAGGTCGCGGACAAAACCCAAAACGCGGCTGACCATTGTCCAACCGCCGACGGTTAAAATCGATTTAATGACTGAAAGAGGTGCTGCCATTGAGAGTATCCAATAAAGCTGTTTTTATTTTTTGTATTTCCGGTTCGTCCGTGATTTTGCGTCCGGCAGCGTCTTTGACATAGAAAACGTCAACGACGCGCGAACCGTAAGTATAAATGTGCGCGGAAACAATATTCAAGCTGAGTTTTGTCATCGTATGCGTGACTGCGTGCAGAAAACCGGTGTAGTCTGTGCCGTTGACTTCAATCAGCGAACAGGAATCGGATGCCTGATTGTTGATAAAAACGCGCGGCGGACTCCAAAGAACGGACAGGGATTTGTTTCGCTTTTTGCTTAATTTTTCTTCGATTGCCTTCGTGTCCGACGTTTTGATTCCGTTTTGCAGACGCGAGATTTTCTTTTCCGAATCGACGGGCTTCTTTTCGTTGAGCATATTCGTTTCCTGAATCAAAAACGTATCAAGCGCCATACCGTTGTCTAAAGTCGCAATCTGCGCTTCGATGACGGAAATGTCTTCGGTTGCCATTGTGCCGGTGATGTCGGCAAACAATCCGTCACGGTCGGGAGCCAGCACGATAAATTCCGTCACGCCGCGTTCGGGATCGGGAGTAACCGCAAACGCATATTCCTTCCGATCCGCCTTTTCGGCCAGAGCTTTTTGCGCGGGCGTCAGACTGCGCGCGCGGCTGTCGATGCCCTGCATTTTTTCCAAAGCGAATGTGAACAAGTCTTTTAACAATTTGTCTTTAAAAGAGTTCCAGACGTTCGAGCCCACCGCTTTGATGTCCGCGACGGTCAGGGCGTAGAGCAGCTTCAGCCGTTCGGGGGATTGGACGACGGCGACAAAGTCGGCAATCGTTTTCGGGTCGAAAATGTCGCGGCGAAAAGCGGTCTGGCTCATCAGCAAATGGTTTGCAATCAGCCAGACGACCGTTTCGGCATCATCCTTTTCAACACCTAAATCGGTCAGAATCTTTTCCGCCAGTTCCGCGCCTTTTTGCGCGTGATCCCCGCCGCGGCCCTTGCCGATATCGTGCAGTAAAGTGCCAAGATATAAAGCCAGTCGGGACTGCGGCATCATATCCGGCGGCGTTTCGGACAGGGAACCGATGGCTTTGAACGTGTGTTCGTCGGTCGTATAGACGTGATACATATCGAATTGGACTTGCGCGACGATGTTTTGAAATTCGGGAATCAGACGTCCCAGAACGCCGCATTCGGTCATCAGCCGTAAAGATGTTTCGGGATTGTCGGATAACAGAATGTCAAAAAACAATTTCCGCGCTTCGGGCGTTTTTCTTACGCAGCGAATCAGCTTTGCGTTATCGGTAATCAGCTGCAGCGTTTGCGGATTGATCGACAGATGAAGCTGTTGCTTTAAATCAAACGCCTGTAAAAGAACCAGCGGCGTTTCGTTGAAATGCAGATGGCTTTTAAAGGCGATGCGGTCGTTAATCAGGTAAAAATCCTGCTCCGGCAGAAAAGTCAATTGCGGTTCGCCGCTCAACGCGTCTTTGATGGCGACGGTGATCTGGTTGGACAGTTCTCCGACCGTTTTGCTGATCAGGTAATAATGTTTCATGAACCGCTCGGCGGCAGATTGTCCCGTCCGGTTGTCGTATCCCATTTGTTCGGCGATTTTCGCCTGCGCGTCAAATGTCAGAATGTCGCCGGCACGTCCCGAAAGAATGTGCAGATGGCACCGCACTGTCGCCAGAAAACGGTGCGCTTTTAAAAATTTGTGACAGGCGACAGGGCTTAAAATTCCCAAATCGATCAGGTCGGGCATTTGCGTGATGCCGAACAGATACTTGGCAAGCCAGAACAACAGATGCAGATCGCGTAAGCCGCCGCGGATTTCCTTGACATTCGGTTCCAGCATATATTTGGACAACCCCATGCGGAGGTAGCGGGCGGAGCGCTCTTCGAATTTGCTTTCGATAAAGTCGCGGCCGTTGCCGGAGGTACGCAGTTCTTCATAGCGGAAGGAAAAATCGTTGAACAATTCGGAACTGCCCCAGACCAGACGGCTTTCCAGCATATTGGTGCGGATTGTGATATCCGATACGGCTTGCGTAATACAGTCGGCGGGCGTCCGGACGGCGGCGCCGACTTTCAATCCCGTGTCCCATAAAGCGGACGTGACAAACGAAACAACGTCCTGCGCTTTGTCTTTATCGTTTTCATTCAATAAAAACAAAATGTCGATGTCGGAGTAGGGGGCGAGTTCTTTGCGGCCGTAACCGCCGACGGCGACCAGAGCCGTTTCGGGCGGATTATGTCCCTGAAAAACGGTTTCGTAAACAAACGTCATCAGTTCGGACAGCGTGTCGTCCAAAGCGTCCGCATGAACGAACATCGCTTCCAGTCCGCTGTTTTGCGGTGTGTTTAGCACCATTCCCATATTGACCAGCATTTCGTCCCGCCTTTGTTTCAGCAAAGCGACGACGGCTTTCTTTTTATCATCGGGCGTTTCGGCGGTGTTCCACGCCTGTTCCAGATCGTAGCGCAGAGTCATGCGTTCTGCTCCGACAGCTGTTTCAATTTATAAAGCGCGTCAAGCGCCTGTTTTGGGGTCAGCTCGTCGGGCGATATTTTTTTCAGTTCTTCCAAAACGGGGGAGGGCTTGACCGGTTCCTGCGCGGTTTCCTCCGGTGCGGCGGCTTTCTTTTGCACCAAAGCGAACAGGGGCAGATCGTTCATAAAATTGATTTCATAAGAGCCTTGCTTTTCCATTTCCGCCAGAACCTGCTTTGCCCGCGCGATCACGGCGGGAGGCAGACCCGCCAGCCGGCCGACGTGAATCCCGTAAGATCT
>JAFVEJ010000064.1 GCA_017476085.1 Alphaproteobacteria bacterium | reverse complement strand
AAATTCTTCCGCGGTTTTGCGTCCGCAGATAAAACAGTCGCATTCATTGCTTCTGAGAAAAAAACGCAGGTGAGCTTTGTCTTCCCGACTGGAAAAGTTTCCGTTTCCCATATCATCTGCGATAAACCCGTCTAAAGAAGTTGCTGCCAATAACGTTATTTGCATTCCATCACCGATAACAGAGGCGTGTAGAGATCTTCTTCGGGGCTGATTTTGAAATCCTGCATGGATCCCTTTTCATTAAAAACAATTTTATTCCATCCGCGCAGCAAAACAATCGGCGTGCATTCGTCGGATTCACCCATCAATAAAACCGCCATGGAAGCCAGAGCGTCGATTTGATTGACTTGCGTCAATTCCAATTTGCGTCCGAACAGGTCTTTTTGTCCGCGGAAGTCTTTTAGCGGTTCAACGCCGGCAATCCCGACGGAAATTCCGGTTACGCCGTAACGCAAAGGAGTTGTATGGCTGTCGGTAGCGACAATGCCTAAATCTTTTATTTTGTTTTTTTGGCATAGGAAAGAACGGATTTCCGCGCACAAAGCGTCAACGTTTTTCGGCCACATAATATAATAGCCGTCCGCGTTGCTGGCATCAATGCCCGCCGCGGGAATCAGCACGTTGTCCGTGACCGTCAGATTGACGTTGAAACCGCTCGGGTGTCTGTAAGACAAATAGCGATCGGCTTCCTGTCTGATCAATTCCGTTTTGTCCGTTCTTTCACAAGGCACACAGCGCCCCTGATGAATGCCTAAGATCTTGGATGTGATAAATACAATATCTTTTTCTTCCAAGGGGGGAAGGGAATCCAGAATGTCATAAATATCATCTTTAGGCGGATGCACCAGTCGGGTTTTGATCGGCGTGAAATGAAAAGACATACTGTTTTCTCCTATTTAGCGGCAGTGTAGCACAGATGAGACGGCTGATCATCACCTTTTTGACAAATTGACCCGAGGAAAAGGCGGGCTTAGGGTAAGCCGAAAGGAAAAATCATGTCTTTTTTTAATCATTTTTTTTCGGCGGATCAGCGAGCTTCTTTTAAAACGGCGGCCGTAAACAGCTTTAATTTGTGTTATTTGGTTTCTTTGTTGATTTTGGCGCTGTTTTCCAGACAGATCGCTTTATTGTTCGCCCCGAATTATTATATTTATTTTTATGTGCTGTTGCCGGTCGTCAACGGGGCGCTGTCGTGCGCGGTGATCGCTTTGTTTTTTAAATTGATGAAACATCACGGTTCGGGAATGCGTTACCAACATAAAAACAGAATCCTTGCAGTCGCTTTTCTGACGGGATTACTGACAATTTATGCGGCCGGATCGCAAATCGTTGCTTTGGGCGTGTTTCTGACGGTAATGTATGTCACCGTGATTAATTTGAGCGACTTTATGCGTCGGCTGTGGGTATATCTGCAGCCTGACAAAGTGATGACAAAAGAGGATTTGATAAATTTTTCCGCCTTTTTTATATCTCTGATTACGGCTTTTACCGTTTTGAATTTAACGGTTTCTTTTCTGCATGACTTTTTCGGCAATTCACCCGCTTTTAATTTCAAACCGGGAAGCGAAGGAATTCTGGACGCAGTCTATTTCACGTTCATTTCTATGACGACGGTCGGGTTCGGCGACGTTGTGCCGTTGACGCCGTTTGCCAAAATCATTGTATCTTTTGAATGTGTCAGCAGCTATATTATGCTGGCTTTGTTCATCGGCGTCATCAACCGCGGCGTCGTCAAAAGCAAGTGAACGGAATTTAAAGCACTTTTGACAAAAACTCTTTCAACCGCGGGCTTTGCGGATTGTTGAAGATTTGGTCGGGCGTATTTTCTTCTTTGATGATGTGTTCGTCAAAGAACATCACGCGGTTCGCAACTTCGCGGGCAAAGCCCATTTCGTGCGTAACGATCACCATCGTCATTCCCCTGTCGGCCAGACGGCGCACCAGTTCCAAAACTTCGCCGACCATTTCGGGATCCAACGCCGATGTCGGTTCGTCGAACAGGATTATGTCCGGACTCATCGCCAGAGCGCGCGCGATCGCGATGCGCTGTTTCTGACCGCCGGACAGCATTGCGGGATAGACGTCCGCCTTGTCGGCCAGTCCGACGTCGTTCAGCAGTTCTCTGGCGCGCGTTTCGGCTTTGGAGTGTGTCATCAGCTTTAATTTGACCGGCGCCAGCGTGATATTCTGTAAAACCGTTTTATGATCGAACAGGTTGAACTGCTGGAACACCATACCGATTTTTTGCCGGAGCTTGTTGATGTCCGAAGAAGGGGACAGGATATCCGTCCCTTCAAACAGAATGTTCCCGCGGTCCGGAGTTTCCAATCCGTTCAGCATTCTCAAAAATGTCGATTT
>JAFVEJ010000063.1 GCA_017476085.1 Alphaproteobacteria bacterium | reverse complement strand
CGACGCCTTCACCCGTCATGGCAGACAGCATAAATGTTTCTTCAAAATCCGCCGTTTCATTTAACTTAGCCGACAACTCTATCAGTTTTGCGGGTTTAACCAAATCGGACTTGTTTAAAACAAGAACGGATTTTAATCTGTTCTTGTTCAAAGAATCAATAATGGAACAAGTATCATCGTCTATCCCGCGCTTAGCATCGACAAGCACCAGACGGGAATCCGCATATTCGGCGTCTTGCCAAGCCGCGGCGACCATAGCCCGGTCCAAACGGCGCTTCGGTTTGAAAACACCCGGCGTGTCAATTAAAACAATTTCACAATTATCTTTAACGAAAATACCGCGGATACGGGAACGCGTTGTTTGCACTTTCGGAGAAACAATGGAAACTTTTGTGCCGACCATATAATTGACCAGCGTTGACTTCCCCGCATTCGGCGCCCCCAGAAGTGTTGCAAACCCGCATTTTTCCGTCATTTATCATCCAGTCTTTTTAAAAATTCGGCGGCCGCGTTCTGAGACGCTTCTTTCTTGGACGCCCCGGAAGCGCAGATCGGCTCAAAGCCGGAAACGGCGACCTGCATCATAAAAACAGGATTATGATCGGGTCCTTTCCGATCCAGTTGTGTATAGACCGGTAGCGGCAATTTGCGCGCCTGCGCCCATTCCTGCAGCTTTGTTTTAGAATCTACCGGCGGGGCCGACAGCTTTTCCATTAACGGCGTCCAATACCGTACAACGAACTGTTGAGCAGCTTCAAATCCGCCATCCAAAAATAAAGCGGCGATGACGGCTTCGCATATATCCGACAGAACGGCTTTGGTCAGATCCGGTTTATTAGAAGGGACAGCTGAAATCAAATAACGATCAAAATGCAATTCTTCGGTAACAAAAGCCAAAGTTTCCGCACGCGTTAAAGCGGTAAAGCGACGAGCTAAATCACCTTCCGGTTCTTTGGAAAACACATGAAACAACATGTTCGCGACAATCACGCCCAATACGCGGTCTCCCAGAAACTCCAAACGTTCATAACCGGCGAAATGATTTTCAAAGCCTAACGTCAAAGCCTGCTTTAACAGCTTTTTGCTTTTAAACTCATGTCCCAAGGCAGGATAAAGGTCAGTAAGATCCGTCATCTTATTTAATACCGTTAAACAGTCTGGACCAACGCACCGCCATAGGCCATTTCCAAAGCTGCCACCAAGCAACGGAACCGTCATTGGAAAAGAACAAAAATTTAGCTTTTCCAACCAAATTAATCTTTGGAACGAAGCCGACTTTGATTGATCGGCTGTCTAAAGAATTATCACGATTGTCGCCCATCATAAAAAAATGGTCTTCGGGAACGACGAACTCTTCCGTATTATCAAAAGGACCTTCGTCGGTCATTTCAATGATCGGATGTTTAAATCCTTCCGGCAAAATCTCCGTATATTTCTCAAAGCGCATTGCTCTTCCGGAAGCGTCGCGCATTACATATTCCCCTTCGGAAACACGTTCCGTCATATTACCGTTGATGTACAGACGACCGTCTTTGACTTGAATGCGGTCTCCGGGCAAACCGATCAAACGTTTAATATAATCCGTGCGGTTGTCTGAAGGCATTTTGAATACCAAAACATCACCGCGTTTCGGTTCTTCATAAAAAATGCGCCCTTTAATAAGCGGTATGCTCAACGGCAAAGAATGACGGCTGTAACCGTTCGACATTTTGGAAACGAACAGATAATCTCCCACCAGCAAAGTCGGAATCATGGATCCTGAAGGAATACTGAACGGTTCGGCAAAAACGGTACGGACAAACAGTGCTATTAACAACGCATAAACAACCGTTTTTGTCGTTTCCCAAAACCCGCCTTGAGCATTCTTTTCTTTCATCATTTTTTATTCCTCATTTGATCCTGCGCTGATAATAACAACAGCCATAGCATACGGATATTCATCCGTCAAAGAAACATCTATTTGAGATGTACCTTTACCGCCTGATAAAACGTTCAAACGCTCCAAAGCACCGCCGGTCAAAATCATATTAGGCTTTCCGCTCGGCAGCTGTTCGACTTCCATATTATGCCAGAAAACCCCTTGCCTTAATCCGGTTCCCAAAGCTTTGGAGCATGCTTCTTTCGCCGCAAAACGCACAGCATAAGCCGATATTTTTTTGTTTCCCGTGCGCGAATTGCAAAGCTTTTGTTCGCTTTCCGTAAAAATCCTTTTGCAAAAAGCGTCGCCAAATCGGGCAATAGATTTCTCTATCCGCCTGATATCAACCAAATCCGTGCCTATTCCGATAATCATAGCTAATCCTGAGCTCGCCGAACGGAGCTGATTCCCGGACTGGACCTCAGTGCAGCCATAATATCGCTCAGATGACGAACATCCTGAACTTCAACATCAACGGACAAATCAAAAAAGCTGGGAGTTCTTTCCAATATGTTCAGATTGGCAATATTGCCATGATTTTTTGCGATCACATTTGACAATGTTCCCAAAGATCCCGGTTGATTGACAAGAACAATGCGAAGGCGGGAAATATGGCTTTCTCCCGAAACAACATCTTCATTCCATGAAACATCCAACCAACGTTCCGGTTCGGCTGAAAATTTTTCCAAAGTCACACAATCTATCGTGTGAATTGTTACGCCTTTGCCTG
>JAFVEJ010000062.1 GCA_017476085.1 Alphaproteobacteria bacterium | reverse complement strand
TATGTAATGAAAAAGACGACGGCCATTTCTTTGAAGTTCATTGAACGGCCGGCGGAATTGCCGGTGGACCCTTTGGGGCTGCAGGACTTGCTGCGGGAAACGTCATTCGATTTGTTTCTTGTTTTATTGCTGCCGTTGGGACTGTTTATGATTTTGGCCGCGGCTTCGGCATTGGTGCAGATCGGTTTTCTGTACGCGCCGAAAAGAATGGAAATCAAATGGGAAAGAGTTAATCTGTTCGCAAACGCCAAAGAATTTATTACCAAAGCCAAAATCGTCGATATGATTAAAGGCGTTTTCAAAATTTCTGCGGTCGGTTACGCGGGGTGGCTGGTCGTTAAACCGAGAATTTTGGATATTTTAAGCACGCCCGCTTTTGACACGGCAACAATACTGGCTTTGCTGTATAAGCTTTTATTGTTGATTTTGCTGACAATGGTAATGATCATCTTCGTTATCGCGTTCGCCGACTATTTTTATCAAAAGTTTTCCTATTTGAAGCGTCAGCGTATGACAAAGCAGGAAGTTAAAGACGAATACAAACAAATGGAAGGCGATCCTCAAATCAAGATGCGATTGCGGTCCATCCGTATGGACCGCCTGCGCAAGCGTATGATGGCAAACGTGCCCAAAGCCTCCGTTGTCGTCACCAACCCGACACACTTTGCCGTAGCTTTGCGCTATGAACCGGAGGAAGGTATGGAAGCGCCCGTCGTTGTCGCTAAAGGGCAGGACTTTATCGCGTTAAAAATTAAAGAAGTGGCTGCCGCCAATGATGTGCCGATTGTGGAAAATCCGCCGTTGGCCAGAGCTTTGTACGCTTCCGTGGAAATTGACTCTCCCATTCCGACGGAGCATTATGCCGCTGTGGCGGAAGTGATCAAGTATGTTTACCAGCTCAAAGGAAAAGCTTTGCCGCAAAGAGAGGACAATTAAATGAGTCATTCGTTTTTCAGAAAATTGGCCGGCAGTTTGGGATTGGGCAGCTTTGTTCGTGATTGGGACACGATCAGGGCGCTGATGGAAAGCGAAACGGACGCTTTGGCGCTGGTTTCGCCTGAAGGGGAACCGATCTACATCAATGCGGCGGGAAAGGATTTTTTCAAAGCTTCTTCTTTGCTGCAGTCCGTTTTGGATCGTATTTTGGACGATGAAGCCAATCGATTGGCGTTGGCTAAACTGGAAGCGGCCGTTAAACACAAAGCCGAAACGTCCGTCGAACTGTTAATGCAGCCTTTAACCGGCGAAGCGGATTTTTGGGAATGGTATTTCATTTCAATCAAACAGCTGTCTGTCGGAACGTTGTGGCGGGTTCGGGATGTTACCTCTGATCGCGCTTTGGAAGCCGTTATGCGTAAGGAAACGCAGGATTTGGCAGAGTTCTTGGATGTTTTGCCGATCGGATTGTATCAGATTGATTCCGGCGGCGTCATTTATTTTGTCAATCAGCGCTTTTGTGACTGGATGGGCTATACGAATACGCGTGAGCTGAAAGGAAAGAAGCTGGTTGATCTGCTGGTCGGCACTCATATTCCGGAACTGGACGGGTTCTGGCATGGAGAATTGACTTTCCGCACGCAGACGGGAACTTTTTTTACAGCTTTCGTCAGTCATGCGGTATATGACGAAAACGGCGAAACAATGTTGCGCGCTTCCGTCGTTCGTGACGTAACCTCGCGCCATGAACACGACGGATCGGCTAAAGAAGCCGAATTGGGTTTTTCCCGATTGTTTGCCGAAGCACCGGTGGGGATTGCTTTTTTAGACAAGGAAAATGTCATAACCGAGGCAAATTCCGCTCTGTTTCAAATGTTTTCCCGTTCTCGGGAAGAAATGATCGGCATATCTCTGGAGGAATGTATTTGTTCTGACGATTGGGCGGAATTAAAAGATAAAATGGCTAAAGTTATGATGGCCAAATTGTCCCGCGTTCATGACGAAGTTCGACTGAAAACAAATCAGGAAAAATTTGCCGCCGTGTATATTACGCCGATGACGGAAGAAGACGAAGACGGGAAATCCGATGTATTTGGCTTCATCGCTCATTTTATTGACAATACGGAACGCCGGACATTGGCTCTGCAGTTTTCTCAGGCGCAAAAAATGCAGGCGATCGGACAGCTTGCCGGCGGAATTGCGCATGACTTCAACAATTTGTTGACGGCCATTATTGGTTCAACTGATCTGCTTTTACAAACGCATCCGGCTTCCGATCCGGATTTTACCGACCTGATGAACGTGCATTACAGCGCGACACGCGCCGCCAGCTTGGTCGGCCAGCTTTTATCCTATTCGCGCCAACAGCCGCTGCGTCCGAATTATCTTGATGTGACGGATGTTTTCGCGGAATTGCATCATATGCTGAAGCGCTTGCTGGGGGCAAAAATTTCCGTTCAAATTGAAAACGGACGAAATTTAGGCTTTATCCGCGTTGATAAAACACAATTCGATCAGGTTTTCGTTA
>JAFVEJ010000061.1 GCA_017476085.1 Alphaproteobacteria bacterium | reverse complement strand
TGAACGGGTCAGCATCGCAACCGCCGGCGTCGGCATAGGCCCCAACAACAAAACGTCCATACCGACAGCCGTAAATCCGGCAACCAGCGCCATTTCAATCATATAGCCTGACAAACGCGTGTCTTTGCCGATCACGACCTGCCGGCGATGATCGCCGCGCTTGAACAAAGATCCGGCCGCAACACCCAATCTTAAAGCGATTTCTGCCGTCATCGGATCCTGGTTGGCTTTGCCTCTGACGCCGTCCGTTCCGAAAAGTTTCCGTACCGCCATTTTAAACTCCTATTTTTTGCCGCATAAAACAGCCCTGTTATTTCGGATATGTTTTACCAAATCCGACGAAACAGGCAATACACTTTCTGTTACAAAGTTAAACGTGTTACGAATCGGAAGAATCATCGCTCTGAATATGATCGCTTTTATTTTCTTCCTTCGGTCCGGAAGTCTCTTCGTTCTGCTTTTCAGGCGCAGGATCCGTTACCGGCACGGTTGAACGGGCGGAAATATGCACCCCCGGTTCCTCCCGCGTCAATCTTTCCCCGCGAAGCAAAGCTTTCACCTCATCGGCTGTCAGCGTTTCATATTCCAGCAGCCCTTGCGCTATGGCCTCCAACACATCGCGCTTTTCAGCCAGAATACGGCGGCAAGTCGAATACGCTTCTTCAATCAAAGCTTTAATTTCCGCGTCAACTTTTGCCGCCAATTCTTCGGAAACGTTTTTGCGCTGAGAGATTGAATAACCCAAGAAAACTTCGCCGTCCGGCTCTTCAATCGCAATCGGACCGATTTCTTTGTTCATTCCCCACTGCGTTACCATATTGCGCGCGATGCTTGTCGCCACGCGAATATCCTGGGAAGCCCCTGTCGATATTTGATCTTCGCCGAAAATCATTTCTTCGGCGACGCGGCCACCAAAACTGATTGCGATACGTTCCTTTAAATAAATATAAGAACGTGAATCCTTGTCGTCCGTCGGCAAAGACATTGTCACGCCCAAAGCGCGGCCGCGGGGAATAATCGTTACTTTGTGCAACGGATCGGAATGCGGAGATTCCAACATCATCAACGCGTGACCGGCTTCATGGTAAGCGGTCATTTTCTTGTCTTCCTCGGTCATAATGTGGGATTTGCGTTCCGCCCCCATCATCACCTTGTCCTTAGCGTATTCAAATTCCGCCATCGTCACGACGCGTTTGTTGCGTCTGGCCGCCAACAAAGCCGCTTCATTAACCAGATTGGCCAAGTCCGCTCCGGAAAATCCGGGCGTGCCGCGCGCAATTTTTTTAATATCCACATCGGGACCGATCGGGCTTTTTTTCATATGAACGGCCAGAATCTTTTCACGTCCGGCCAAATCTGGATTCGGCACGACGACCTGACGGTCGAAACGTCCCGGACGCAGCAACGCCGGATCCAAAACATCGGGACGGTTCGTCGCCGCAATCAAAATGACGGCTTCATTCGTATCAAAACCGTCCATTTCAACCAACAGCTGGTTCAGTGTCTGTTCGCGTTCGTCGTTACCGCCGCCCAGTCCCGCGCCGCGATGACGGCCGACAGCATCAATTTCATCAATAAAGACCAAACACGGCGAATGTTTTTTGGCTTGATCAAACATATCGCGCACACGCGATGCGCCGACACCGACAAACATTTCCACAAAATCCGAACCGGAAATCGTGAAGAACGGCACATCCGCTTCGCCGGCGATCGCCTTAGCCAACAATGTTTTCCCCGTCCCCGGGGGACCGACCAGCAAAACGCCGCGGGGAATTTTTCCGCCCAAGCGTTGGAAGCGCGGCGGATCCTTTAAAAAGTCAACAATTTCCACCAGATCTTCTTTAGCTTCGTCAATGCCCGCCACATCAGCAAACGTTACTTTTCCCTGCCCTTCCAGCATACGGGCGCGGGATTTGCCGAAGCTCATCGCCTTGCCGTTACCCGCCGCCATTTGCCGCATAAAGAAAATCCAGACCCCGATAAACAAAATAAACGGCAGCCAATAAAGCAATCCGCTCCAGAATGACGATTCTCCTTCCGGAGGAACGGCGGAAACCCGAACATTTTTTTCCAGCAGTTTATCCACCAATCCCGCATCGTCCGGCGCATACAAAGCGAACTTCTGTCCGTCGGTTAAAATGCCGGCACCCTTATTGCCCTGCAAAACGACTTCGCGCACTTTGCCTTCCTGCACCTGTTGGGTAAATTCGGAAAAGGCCATCACCGTGTTGTTTTTGGAAGACGCGCTGCTTTGAAACGTATCAAACAGCGAAAACAACAGAAATCCGACAATCAGCCAAACAAAAATATTTTTACTCACTTTAACCGCCTTATTTATATGACAGGGCTTGTCCATTGAACCGTTCTGCACAAAGAAGCATATGGCGCAAACGCGACCTGACAACCAGCCTCTGTCCGTTTATACCCCAAATGCGGCGCAATAAAAAGCCCTTCGTTATCAAAAAGTGCGGGCAGAACAGAAAAAATTCTTTTCGGAAAAGGTCTTTTCCCCGCATTTGCCTCCTTTAACGGCGCGACAAACAAAGAATCGGAAGGGGTAAAATCCAGATGAAAAATGAACCTGTCCCAACGAAAAACCGTCCGGCCGGCGATTCGCTCCCAAACCGGCAAATCTTTTAATTCCCGCCAAATCAAAATTCTGCTTTTGCTGCAAGCAGCTATTCGGCATCCTCCCAAAGTCACTCCGCCGAAAGAAAGCGTCTGCAGTTTTTTATATAAATTCCTGATGTTTTCCAACCGCGGCGCATACGATCTGTCGGCTACAAAGCGCAAAAAATCCCCCAAACAAAACAAAGCTGTTTCTTCCGGCAGCGAGTAAAACGCGTCTTTTGAAAAAAGTAAATATCCCCGATCGGACACTTCAACATCGTTTTGAATAAAAAAAGCGGCTTCTTCTTCGATTTTTCGGCGTTGCAGCCCATAAATCAATGTTTGTTGAAAAGCGGATTCAATTTGCTCTGCCGTCAACGTCCGCCGCAATCGCCCGCGATCAAAATCAGAGCTTAAATTTGTTTCGTCTTCTACCCACGGCATTTTAAAAAAGCGGTTGTATTCCCTCAAATCTGCCGGAGAAATACTCAACAGCGGCCGTAAAATCCGACCAAAATCAGAAATACGAACGGCAGACATACCGGCTAATCCGACAATACCGCTTCCCCGTGCCTGCCGGATCAGAAAAGTTTCCGCCTGATCCTGCCGATGATG
>JAFVEJ010000060.1 GCA_017476085.1 Alphaproteobacteria bacterium | reverse complement strand
TTTTAATGTGTCCGGCACGACGAATTTGCTGCACATTGCTTCGATCTTAGAAGATTAAGTCTTTATCCAAGATTTTTAATATGCTTTCTTTAAGATAAAGAGGCGCTTTTTGTTTAGCCTGTTCAAAAGGAATATTCGGCGTAATACATACGATCGGCATATAAGGCCGTTCCCGCGACACCCGTCCGGCCGTCGAGCCGCTGCGCGTATAAGAAACGATTGCCGCCGCATCAGGCAAGGTTTCTGCCATCACTCGCGCCGCCGCCGTAATAGCGTTTTCAGGCGTCTGTTCCGGCATTAACCGCGCCGCATCCAGATATTTACGATACAGCTCATGCGCTTCCGTTTCCACAATGATCTTATTCATCAGCGCAACTGCTTCAACCGGATAGGCCCCGGCTGCCGTTTCCGCCGACAGCATCACCGCATCCGCCGCATCAAACACCGCCGTCGCCACATCGGACGCTTCGGCTCTGGTCGGCATCGGATTAGTCACCATGGATTCCAGCATCTGCGTTGCAACAATCACCGGTTTTCCGCTTCTGCGGCAGGCACGAATAATCTTTTTCTGCAAAACGGGCACTTTTTCAGGCGGCACTTCAACGCCGAGATCGCCGCGCGCAACCATAATGCCGTCAGACAATCGGATAATTTCATCCAAATGATCCAATGCCGCCGGCTTTTCTATTTTAGCAACAACAGCGGCTCGCCCGTTAATCAAAGAACGCGCCGCCAACAAATCTTCAGGCCTTTGAACAAAGGATAAGCCTATGAAATCAACGCCCATATCCAATGCCGCCTGCAAATCGACTTTGTCTTTTTCCGTCAAGGCGTCAATCGGCAGCGGAACACCCGGCACATTCACGCCTTTTTTATTAGACAGACGCCCGCCGATAATCACGGTTGTATCGGCATAATCTTTGCCGAAAGCATCGACACGCAGACGCACCAACCCGTCGTTCAGCAATAATTCCATTCCGGTTTCCATTGCTTGAAAAATTTCAGGATGGGGCAGACAAACGCGCGTTTCATTTCCCAGTTCGGGCACCATATCCAATCTGAATTTATTTCCGGTATGCAGTTCTATCGCACCGTTTTCAAAAATGCCGATGCGCAGTTTCGGGCCCTGCATATCCGCCAGAACTGCTAAAGGACGGCCGATTTCCTTTTCTGCCAAACGAATATAATCGACATTTTTGCGATGATCTTCATGGCTGCCATGGGAAAAATTCAATCGAAAGACGTTCACGCCGGCCGCTGCCAAAGCCTTGATTTTTTCCGCCGTATTCGAAGCAGGCCCAAGCGTTGAAACGATTTTAGTCAAATGAAAACGTTTCATTTCAAATCCTTATATAAAAACCAAAATTAACTTTCAGAAACCGCCAAAGTCATTGTCTCTGTCAAAGATTCTTCGGGATCAAGCGTTTTAATCCCTGTCCCGGCCACACCGCGCGACGCCAGATTAAAAGCGTCCGTTGCGTTTGTCACCGGTTCGACACAGAAGAAATTCTCTCCCGCCGGAGACCAAACGACAACATGTCCAAAATCACTATAAGCCGTGATATTTATTTTTCTGCCGCGTGACGGCCATATCAGTTCCGCTTTGCCGTCAAAGCCGCCGAAACATGTATCGAGTTCTAGCTCGGAAATTTTCAACCCCTTATCAAACTGCCATTCAGGCGGCGTTTTCATCGGACGTTCCCGGGGAGGAGCACTTTCATGAGCCCAAACATTTTTTGTTTTAAAACGAACAATCGTATCCGCATCTTTCGGAAAAAACGGATGCCATCCCAAACCGCATGGCATAGGAATGCCGCCTTTATTCGTCAACGTTAAAGAAACGATCAGCTGGTTATCCTTTAACGTGAAGACCTGTTCCGCCTCATACGCAAAAGGAAAGCCGTTTTTGCCGTTATGTTCAAAAGCCAACGACGCCGAATCCGTTGAAGAACGGACAACATCCCATTGCCTCTGCCACCCTTCGCCATGCAAAGGATCGGCTACGACAGGATGATTTTTGGGAACCATACGCTTAATTCCCCAATAAATAAAATATCCGCCTCTGATTCTGTTGGAATACGGTACTAACGGAAACATCGAGGTTTCATCTGCGGCTCTGCGTTCTGCAGCACCGTTCAGCGCAGGCCTGGTCAAATCCTCATTTCCTTGCCGCCAATACAGCAGAGAAGCGCCGGCAGCGGGACTGACCGCCGCGGAAAAATCGCCGGAAGAAAGAGAAAGAACGTCCGAATCCGTCATACTTTATATCCTCTGTTGGTTTTTCCCGTTGTAAACTGTAACGCGGCGATCTGCAAGAATTTTTATTCCCGGAAAGAAATTACTGTTTAACCGCCTGCAAAAAAGACGCTTTATCCTGATATGTTTTGCCGTTTACTTCGGCGGAAACAAAAGTAAATTTTGAAAGAACAGACTGAGGCAGCAAAATTTCCTTTAATTCAATTGCCGATGCTCCGTATTTTTCCGCCGGATCGGAAAGCGTCAGCAAACTGTTTTCCGCAAAGGCCGACCCTATAGTCACATTACTGTTTGTCCCCGCCGAATTTTTAGTTGTCCATGAAACGATGGTCATATCTTTAACGATCATCTCTTTTGCCGTAAATTTTAATTTACGACGAGTTTTTTCTTTGATTAAAACCAAATCGACGGAAGGCTGATTGATTGTTGCTTTGGAGAATGCAAACCTTTTCGTCTTCAAAGCTTCCATAAACTCTGAAAAATTCACGACAAACTTAGGAATAACGACCGTTCCTTCAATATCCGGACGTGTTATTTTGATTTTAAAATTTTTAAAATTCAGCTCCATTTTATTGTCAACTTCAAAAAATTCATAAGAAACTTCCGAATTTTCAAAGTTTTTAAAAAAGCGCATAAACAAAAAATCCAACGCTGAATCCAAAATATTCCCTTTGGTTCGTTCCGAATGAGGAATCCTTAATTGAAACGGCGCGGCAGGCGCCGGCGCATTCAGATCAACCGACGGCTCCTTCTGCGGCGTCTGAACGGAAGTTTCTTCCGAAGACTGCGCATACGCATTACCGATCAAAAGAAAAACAAAAAGAATTATTTTAAAAAATTTATTCATTCGCTTTGACCTTCAAAAGACAATCTTTTACACTTTCCGATCAGCATAGCATGTTTTTAAATGAAAAAAACCTGTTAAAAAAACGGATTCGAATAATGGATTTTCAAGCGCCTTTGTATAAAGCTTCTCTTATCAGACGATATGCCAAAGTACTGGCCGACGTTCGTCTGGAAACCGGAGAAAAAACGACCGTTTTTTGTTCCAATACCACGCAGATGAAACTTCTTTCGAATCCGGGAACTGAAATTTATCTTTCTTATTGTCCCAAACCGAACAAAAGATTACAGCTGGTTTGGGAGTTGGCCTCCGTCAACGGAACGTTGGTCGGCGTCAATATGAAGCATCAAACGGATTTGATCGCCGAAGCCATCATCAACGACGTTTTTTATGAATTAAGCGGATACGAAAAAATAGAACAGGATCCGTCCGTTTTTTTCGATTTGCTGCTGACTCCGCCTGAAAACAGCGGTTATCCGCCGTGCCATATAGCCATTGCCCCCGTATATGAAAAGAAAGATGCCGAATTGCTTTTTCCCGATACAATAGCCGTCACCAATCACCATGTTTTAAGCCATCTGGCCGATGCTTTGGAAAAAAAAGAACGCTCCGTTTTAATTCTTTTGGCGCAAAGAATCGACTGCATCGGCGTGCGGGCTCAATGGACGACCGACACGCCTTATCTGGTGAACCTGAAAGAATTATATGAGAATAAAGGCTTGGAAATTCTTTGCTGTGGCTGTAGTGTATCACAGCAGGGAATTTGGGTAACAGCCCGCCTGCCTTTTTTGTTTTAAATATAGAGAACAGTTCAATGACTAAAGAAAGCATTATTATTCATTCTGCCGAAGATTATGAAGGGATGCGTCGCGCCGGAAAATTAGCGGCCGAAACGCTGGACATGATCACACCTTACGTTCAACCCGGCATCACAACCGAAGAATTGGACACTTTGTGCAACGACTTTATTTTGGCAAACGGAGGCGTTTCCGCTTGCTTAGGTTACAGAGGATATCCCAAATCCGTTTGTATTTCTTTAATTCATGTAATCTGTCACGGAATCCCGGGGCCGCGCAAAATTGTTTCCGGCGAT
>JAFVEJ010000059.1 GCA_017476085.1 Alphaproteobacteria bacterium | reverse complement strand
GCTGCCGATTCTTTGTTTCAAGTCGCTGAAAGCTTCCGGCTGATGTTTTTCGGAAACGGCTTCTAATCCCTTTTTAAAGGTTTCCTCGGCGGCTTTAAAGGTGTCTATGTTTTCGCTGCGCTCCGCTTCCATCTGACGCAAAAGCCCGACCTGCCGATTGACGAAAACGTATTCCGGCGCGTAGGACGGCAACAGATTTAAAGCTGATTCATAAATTGCCATCGCTTGATGCTGTCGGTTTTCATCGGATAAAATCAGACTTGTCCACGAAAGCACATTGGCAAAAGCCGTCAAATTGACCGCCTGTTCCTCGCTCGTCAAACTGGTCATCGGTTCGGACGCGTACGCTATAATCCCGTTCAGCAAAGACGGCAAAAACAGCCGCAGCAGCTGTTCGTGTTCCAAACGCGTCGGCGTCATCGCGCAGATTGTGAAAATTTTCAACAGTGTTTTTTGTTCGTCAGACATCTGTACGGGCAGAAAGAATCTGGAACCGGCTGAAAACAAAGACATATCAGTCTGATTCGCCGGTCTGACCGTATGAAATTCCAAAATTCGCCCGGCGTTATCCAAAACGGCATACAGACCGACATCCGCATTATGCTGTTCCATCCAGGACTGCATCTGCATCGCGCCGCGGCGGATATTGGAATCCGTTATCGATTTATCAACCGCTTTGACCTGCAAATTAGGAATCTGGCGCAAAACCTGATATACATTGTCCCGAATATCTCCGTTGACATCTCTGTCCACCGATGCCAGCAAAACGACGGGCCCGAAAGCGACGCTTTCTTCCGTCCCTTCCCGCAGCCATTCTTTTATCGGAAACTTTTTAATTTCGGCAGGCAGAACAACAGGTTTTTGAACCGCGGCAACAACCGGCAGAGGCTTTTCTACCTTGACTAAAGCGGAAGCGGTTTTTTCCTTCTTTTTTCCGTTTTCTTCATCTTTGCGGCGGGAAGAAGAAACAATGCTTGTCCGTCGGCCGGCTCTGACGGGAAGCTTTGGCTGTTCGTCCTCCTCCTCTTCTTCGTCATTGTCTCCGAATGAAAAATTAAAATCATCTTCATCATCATCGGCATCAAACGGATCAGCCGTTTTAGTCTTTGGCTTCACTGTCGGAGAAAGTTCGCCGGATCGCTGCAGCTGCGCGATATACTCGTCAGCGCTTTGCAAAGAAACGGTCAAAGCCGTCACCGCCCGCGCCGAAGTCGCGTAAGCTCCTTCCAAAACAGCATCCGCGCCCAGTTGATCGTCTTCACCTTTTCGGCTTAAAATACGGGCTTTGCCGTTAATTTCATAAAACAGTTCCGCCTTTCCTTCAACAATGGTGTAAACCGTCTTGCACGGCTCCCCCTGTTTGAAAATGACTTCGCCCGCTGAAAAACTTTTTTCTTTTTTTGGCATTTGCGCCTCTGTCATGCTAAAACCGTTTTACGCAGTTTAAAAGAGGTTGAAAAGAAACGCTATGAAAAAGACGAATTATCCCGCCGTAAAAATGAAGCAAGGATGCGCAAAGCGCGTAAAAGCCGGCAGTCCGTGGGTGTTTTCCAATGAAATCGATATGACGCCCGAAACAAAGAATCTGCCCGCCGGAACATTGGTCAGACTGTTTGAGGCCAACGACACGTTTATCGGAGTCGGTTCTTTCAACCCGCATTCCCTGATTTCCTTCCGCAAAATGGCCGGCGATCCGCAAACGGAAATCGACGCCGCCTTTTTTGCCAAACGTTTGCGCCGCTCCGTCGCTTTGCGCGACGCGTTGATCAATTCGCCCTTTTATCGTCTGGTTCATTCCGAAGGCGACGGACTGCCGGGGTTGATCATCGACCGATTCGACGACATTATCGCCTGCCAGCTGAACACGGCCGGCATGGACGGACTGAAGCAGAAAATCGTCGATGCGATCGACGAGGTTTTGAAACCTTCCTGCATCGTTTTGCGTTCCGAATCCTCCGCCAGAGAGTTGGAAGGCCTGCCGCCGCTTTACGAAGTCGCGAAAGGCGTCCTGCCCGATGTTGTTTCCGTGCGCGAAAACGGGATTTATTTCTTTGCCGACCTGAAGGAAGGGCAAAAGACGGGGTGGTTCTACGACCAGCGCGACAACCGTTCCTTTGTAGGACGCCTTGCCCCGAACAAACGGTGCATCGACTTTTACACTTATGCGGGCGGATTCGCTTTGCATATGGGCATCGGACACGCAAAGGAAATCATCGGCGTCGATCGTTCCGAATCCGCCTTGGCTCTGGCACGGAAAGCCGCCGGGAAAAACGAACTGTCGGACAAATGTTCGTGGATTAAGGACAACGCTTTCGACGTTCTGGAAAATATGAACAAAGACAAGGAAAACTTCGGCATCGTCGTTTGCGATCCGCCCGCTTTTGCCAAAGTCAAAAAAGACATCGCGGCAGGATTGCGCGGTTATCGCAAGATGGCCAGACTGGCCGCCGGATTAGTCGAAAAGGACGGCATTCTGGCGTTGGGTTCCTGCTCGCATCACGTCAAGCCGGACGAATTTTTCACCGAATGTATGCGCGGCGTTACCGAAGCCGGCAAAACCGGACGCGTGATTTTACAGGCGGGCGCCGGACCGGATCATCCCGTCCACCCCCACCTGCCCGAAACGGCGTATCTGAAAATGCTGGTCTGTCAATTGGACTGAACTCCCCGTTCGGGGATAACGCCCTCCCGGCAGGAATTAAATCCAACTAACAGTCAAAAAAAACTGACGCCCGTACGGCCAGTACTCCGTTCAGGAGGCTTTTTTATTAAAGCGTTTTGGCCAGCATATCCGCTAAAGGCGCCAACCCGACGGGATCGACATCTTCAATCGTTCCCGCATCGCACGCAGCGGCTATCGCCGGATCGATCGGCAGGCGCGCCGTATGTTCTATACCAAACTCTTTTGCTGTTTCATCTAAGCGGGATTTGCCGAAAATTTCCAGCTCTTTGCCGCAGTCGGGACATTTGAAATAAGACATATTTTCGACCAACCCCAAAATGGGAACATTCATCTTCTGCGCCATTTTGACCGCTTTGCCGACGATCATCGACACCAGTTCCTGCGGCGAAGTCACTATGATAATGCCGTCAACAGGCAAAGACTGGAATACCGTCAGCGGTACATCGCCCGGTCCCGGCGGCATATCGATAAACATAAAATCAACGTCGTTCCAAACGACTTCCGTCCAAAACTGCCGCACCGTTCCCGCAATCACCGGACCGCGCCAGATGACCGGATCGGTATCGTTTTCCAACAACAGATTCACCGACATCAGTTCAATGCCGCCTTCCGTCGTCGCCGGAATGATACCAAGTTCATTTCCGAACGCTTTTTCCTGTATGCCAAAGGCCTTGGGGATGGAGGGCCCCGTTATGTCCGCGTCCAAAACGGCGACCTTAAAGCGCCGTCTGTTCATCGCGACCGCCATTTGCGACGTGACGGAAGACTTTCCGACACCGCCTTTGCCGCTGACAACGGCGATTACTTTTTTAATGTGGCTCAGCTGATTGGGAGCGTCTTTTTGAATTTCCGTTCTTTCAGAACAGTTTTTAGCACATTCGGAACAGTTATGATTGCATTCGGACATCGCATTTTTCCTTTTTGATTTAAAGCCGGTTTTCATATACCTTGTTTAAGCACAGACGTCAATTCCAAAGAAAAGGAACAAAACTATGGAAAGACCCGATCAATTCACCGGAAAAGCCGCCGCCTACACCAAAGGACGCCCCTTGTACGCCCGAGCCGCTCTGGATTTTTTAAAGGAACAAGGCATTGATGAATCCGCCCGCATCGCCGATATCGGCGCGGGAACCGGAATCTTTTCCAAGCAACTGGCCGCGAACGGCGCAACCGTTTACGCGGTCGAACCGAATGAAGATATGCGGCAAGCGGCCGAAGAATACCTGAAAGATATGCCGAACACCCGCTGCGTTGACGGGTCGGCTGAAAATACGACTCTGCCCGATCACAGCGTCGATTTCATTTCCGCCGCGCAAGCTTTTCATTGGTTTGACAAAACGGCTTTCCGTAAAGAATGCGATCGGATATTGACTCTTGGCGGCAAAATCGTCCTGATTTGGAACGTGGAAGTCTTCGGCGGCGATTTTTTCCGCGATTACGGAGAAATACTGAAAAGGCTGTTAAATGAAGATATGCCGCAAACCGACGATAACAATCCGTACGAGTTCTTTTTCAAAATGGCGGAAGCTTTTTTAAACGATTTCAAGCAGTATGAATTTGACAACACGCTTTATTTGGACGAGAAAACTTTTCTGTTTAAATCCTTATCTTCTTCCGCCGCTCCAAAGAAAGACGATCCGCGTTACGAACCTTTCAGGCAGGAATTGAAAGAGCTGTTTGCCCGTTATCAGGAAAACGGCGTGCTGACTTATCCGCATAAAACCGTTTTGTATATTGGAGAATAAAAAAGGGGTTGAACTCCTAAACCATTAAAAAAACCGCCTTTTCAGGCGGCTTTTTTAATGGCGGGAGTGACGGGGCTTTTCTTGCTTGTAAGCTTCGCTTACCGCGCTTCGGGCACTCATTTTTTAATTTCGCTGCGCGTCGCCTCCGCTAGCTTGCTCAATAACAAAACTTCGCCTGTCGTTAAAAATCAGTCCACCGGACTGATTTTTTGCCTCCAGCCCGCGACAGGTCACGGGTTCGAGCTTCTCATTTCTTCTTTTAAAACAAAAAGAGTTCCTGAAAAGGAACTCTTTTTGTTTTAATGGCGGGAGTGACGGGGCACAAGGCTATC
>JAFVEJ010000058.1 GCA_017476085.1 Alphaproteobacteria bacterium | reverse complement strand
TAAAACATGATAATACGGTTATTCATATACTTATGCGCTGAAAAGGAGTTTCACAGGAATGGTCAGATTTGTCGTTTTCGGATTGGGAATGGTCGGACGTTCTTTTTTAAGATTGGCTCACGAAGCTGCTCTTGTCGATCCGGAAGCCTGGTTTGCCCTGGAAAAAAGTGAATCTTTCAGAAGCATCTTTATAAAGTATGGCGGAAAAAAAGAAAATTTCATCCTTTCCGAAGTTACGCAAGAAAATTTTTCCAGCGTCTTTTCTTTTCTGGAAGAAGGCGACTATCTTTTAGATTTCAGTTCCTTTCAGGGCAATACGGATTTATTGGATTTCTGTATGGATCGCGGGATACATTATCTGTCAACCTGCAGTCTGCCTTTGGAAATAAACAATGCCAAAATTCCGGATCATCACGATTTTCTGATTTACAAAGAACTGAAAAAGAAACAACCTCTTAATATGGCTACGTCCATTATTGAATTCGGTATGAACCCCGGTATGGTTTCCTGCTTTATGAAACAGGGATTGAAAGCGATTGTGCGCGAAGACGATACTCCTTATGTTGTCGAACATCGCTCCGAATTACAGGAATTAATCGATCAAAACCAATATGCGCGCGCAGCTCAGATGCTGGAAGTAAGCGTTGTTCACGTTTCCGACATTGATACCTCTCAGGTTAATTTTGAAATAAAACCGAAAACTGTTTATTCAACCTGGAATCTTGAAGCTTTTTGCGATGAAAGCACGACGTTCAGCGAAATTTCATTGGGAACGGACGTTCCCGTCGAGCTGTTTAACGGCCGTATAAAAGAACACGACGCAAACGACGGCTATATACGCTTACAGTCTTCCGCCGCAGTCACAACGGAACAGTCTTATTCTCCTTGGGGAAGCTTTCTGGGATATATTGTGCCGCACGAAGAAATTTACACCATCGCGGATTTTCTGTCTGTCCGTAACGAAGGAAAGCTTGTTTATAAACCATCAGTCTTTTTTATTTACAGACCCTGTGACGTTGCCGTTCAAAGTTTGCTTGACGGATATAAAAACGACTTCAAAGATTATCAGGAACACTTGATTTCCTTGAATGAAATAATTTCCGGCGGAGAAGCTGTCGGAATAGTTCTTGATGGAAATAATTTCAAGACACGTTACTTCGGCAATAAAATGGAATACCCGACAAGAGAAGACACTCCGACGATCTTACAGGTATCGTCTTCCGCCTTTGCCGCGTTTATTTATATGCTGAACCATAAAAATGAAGGTTTTCTTTTCCCCGAAGAATTAAATGATGAAAAAGTTCTTGAATATGCCAAGCCGTATTTAAAAGAATATGTAACCTTCACCTGCCCTCCGTTAAAAAAACTTTTCAAGTCTTAACGGACATTAAAAAATTTTTATATTGATAAAAATCTCGTTCTGAAAAATTCTGAAATCAGAACGATAGTTTTGTTTATTGCCTGCCTTTCAAACGATCCGAACGGGAAAAAGCTTTTGAACGCTTCTTTTTTTTAAGATATGCTTATCCGTTATTTGTTTTTTTTATTCGGAAAAGATTATGGATACGCTTCATCAAAAACAAGAAAAATTAAAACAGTATCTTAAAAACTTAGGCAGCATAGCCGTTGCTTTTTCTTCGGGAGTTGATTCAACCTTTCTACTGAAAACAGCACACGATGTCTTGGGAAACAATGCGATTGCCATAACGGTCGTTTCTTCTTTTTTTCCCCGGCGGGAACTGAATGAAACGGTTGCTTTTTGCCGAAAAGAAAACATCAAGGCGGTTTTCGTTCAATCCGATGTTTTAAATATCGGCGAAATTCAAAAAAACCCAAAAAACAGATGCTATCTGTGCAAATCGGAACTTTTCAAAAAAATTCTTCAAACCGCAAAAGAAAACGGTATTGAAAATGTTGCGGAAGGATCAAACATAGACGATCTGTCCGATTATCGTCCCGGACTGCAGGCTATTGACGAATTAGGAATCAAAAGTCCTCTGCGCGCAGCGGAAATGAGCAAAACAGAGATACGCTTACTGTCAAAAGAGATGGGACTGCCGACTTGGAACAAGCCCTCTTTCGCTTGTTTGGCCTCCCGCTTTATGTACGGGGAAACAATCTCTGAAGAAAAACTGAAAATGGTGGATCAGGCCGAACAATTCCTGCTTAATTTGGGGTTTCATCAGCTGCGTGTCAGAATACACGGAAAAATGGCTCGCATAGAACTGAATCCGGAGGAATTTGAGAATCTGATCGCGGAAAACATTCGGAAAAAAGTCGTTTCGGAATTTAAAAAATTCGGATTTAGTTATATTTCTATGGATTTAATCGGTTACCGCACCGGCAGTATGAACGAAACTCTGTTTTAAAAACAGAAACTATTTCTTCAGCGCCTGAAAGTTTAAACGGAAAGTCGTTCCTTGTCCTACCGTACTTTCAACGGAAATAACGCCATTATAGTTTTCTACGATTGTTTTAACGATCGACAGCCCCAGACCGGTTCCTTCATTTTTGCCTTTATCTGCGCCTTTTGTAAAAAACGGTTCAAAAATACGGGATATATTTTCCGGCGCTATCCCCGACCCTGTATCTTTAAAATCAATAACAACCGCATCTTTTTCCGCCTTTATTTCGATATTCAGTCTGCCGCCGTCAGACATGGCATGAAAAGCGTTCTGCATCAGATTGACGACGACCATACGCATTTCCGCATCCGAAGCAGAAATAACGGCAGCTTTTTCCGCCTCATGAATGACGACTTCAACCCCGATTTTTTTAGCTTCATACTCCAGCAGACTGGCCGTTTCCAAAACCACTTCGTTTAAATCAACCGCCGTTCTTTCCTTTTCCGGTTTTTTGGATAATTTCAGCAATCGCGACGTAACATTAATACATAAAGATATTTGATCGTTTACCAATTCCAGATAATGTTTCAAATCTTCGGATGACATCGGCTTTTTATCCATCTTATCCAGAATATTTTCTAAAATCAGACGAACGGATCCCAACGGATTGCGCATTTCATGCGCAACGGAACTGGCCAGCATGCCGACGGCGGACAGCTTTTGCTGATGAGAAAACAAAATCGCCTTGTCCAACGGACGCACCAACTCAATAACCCACAAAACATTTCCCGTTTCGGTTTGATGATAAGAAGCTGCCGCAGACACTTCGACAAACTTTTCCCTGCTTTCGGAATCTGTATAACGTTGAATAACATTTATCGGTTTGTTCGCATTTTCTTTCAATAACGCCAGTGTGCAGGGATGCTGTGTCGCGGGACATGGAGAGGTATTGCCGTAAGCCATAAAACATTTCTTACATTCTGTTCCGTTAATCGTCTGATTTATTTTATCGTAAGATGAGTTTGTCAGAATAATGTTGTAATCTTCATCCAGAACGCGGATGCCGTCGGGAATATTGTCTATTAAATTTTGCAGGAATTCTTTGCTGCCGTTAATATCTTGAATATATTTCTGAATATCATCCGCCATTTTATTAAAATCGCGCGCTAAAATATCAAATTCGTCATTTTTAGACTGTTTAGAAGCTATAGGCAGACGAAAATCCAAATCTCCGGAAGAAATCCGATGTGTTGCTTCCAGTAATTGTTCAACCGGTCTCAAAACCCATCTGCCAACGATCAACCAAAGCAATTCAAGTATCACAAAAACCAGCAAAAATGCCGTTAATACAAAATATTGTAATACACGAAGCTTATTCTCACGTTCACGGGATCCTCTCAAATCCCGCAACACTTCCTGACGCAAAGCGAGAAGCCGTTCATCCTGCGTTTTTAAAACGAAACGATCGTCTTGATCATTCCATAGTTTGGTATAAGTATCTTCAATCTTATCCTCTTTTTCCTGTCGCAGATCGGAAATGATTTTTCTCAGTGCCGTATTTTCATTATAAAGTTCATATATGGATTCAGCCTTTTTTCGCGTAGCAAGAGCTTCCTGTTCGATCTGTCGGACATAGCTGATCATAAACGTGGAAAGGAACAAGGAAAATATTCCAGCGATTACAATAAACAATGACAGAAATATTTTAGCGTTCAGACTAAGAAAATGTTTTCTTTCCATAAAGCACCCGTTAAAGAATATTTTTTAACCATTGTGCCCGTTTAAGCGAAAAATGCAAGTTTTTAGAAAATGTCCTGTTTCCGGACTCTTTTCCTTTGCCCCTGTTTTAAATTGCCCAACATCAAATTCCCGATTGACACACGCACCAGACGCAAAGTCGGAAAACCGACAGCGGCCGTCATATGACGAACCTGTCTGTTTTTTCCTTCCGTCAAGGTCATCTTAATCCAAGATGTCGGAATATTTTTGCGAAAACGGATCGGCGGCACGCGTTCCGGCAAATCCGGAGGAACGATCAATTCTACCCGGCAAGGCTTTGTTTTATACCCTTTGATCATAACTCCCCGACGCAGGCTTTCCAAAGCCTGTTCCGTTACCGCGCCGTCCGCCTGAACCAGATAGGACCGGGGATGAGCGAAAACCGGATCCAGCAATTTTTTTATCAATCGGCCGTCATCCGTTAATAAAAGCAACCCTTCGCTGTCGTGATCCAATCTGCCGGCCGCATAAACATCGGCAGGCAAATCGAAACCGCTTAATCCTTCATGCCCGCCTTCCGAAGTAAACTGGCTCAGCACCCCATAAGGTTTGTAAAAAGCAATATATTGAAACACACCCGCAATTCCTGATAACAATCCGTCACCAGCTTAAAAACTTTCGGATTAAAAATCAACGCCAGCCGTTTTTTACGGTAAAAATTGTTTCGGCGATTCCTGATCGCCTAAAGAATAAAGCGTCGGAATTTTTTCTTTCGGCAAAGCGACATACTGACAGAACTTCCCCATGGCGCCACATGGTTCGGTAAAGAAAAACGTATTGCCGTTTTCTATCCCGTGCGCCTGAATATAATACTCGGCATATCCCAAATTCATTACGTTTTGTTCGGCGATGCTGACATTTCCGCTGAATCCGGAAGAACAAGTGAACGGCAGATTCCATATCCAGTTATTCAAACTCCATTGTCCGTAGCTTTGAACATACAGATACGGTTCCCAGCATTTAGGCGGCATATCCTGCGCCAAAGCCGAAAAAGATGACAAAAATGCAAACGCAAATATAAAAATTTTTTTTCGCATAAATTCCCGTTTTCCTTTAAACTGAAATTAATTCTAAAGAACTTTCTTTATTTGAACAGCTGGTTAAAAGGATAGTTTCAAATCGTGATTGACGCGCATATTCATTTATCGGACAGCCGCTTTAATTCCGATCGGGAAGAACTCATCAAACAGGCGGAACAAAACGGTGTTGCGGAATTTTTCTGCGTATCGGCCCGCCCCGCGGAATGGACCGATGTTTTAGCTCTGGCCGAACGGCACAAAAACATACATCCCTTTATCGGCACTCATCCATGGTATGCCGAGCAGCACAATGCCGATTCGCTCAAAGATTTGTTAAAAAGGCATTCTTCCGTCGGCATCGGAGAAATCGGATTAGACACCCTGAAAGGGGCTTCTTCTCAAAAAAGCGTTTTTGAAAATCAACTTGCCTTTGCCGCCGAATTTAATCGTCCCTGCGTCATTCATAACGTCAAAAGCTTCGATTTGATCGCAAACATTTTAAAACATCTGAAAAAACGGCCGCCCGCTCTTCTTTTTCACGGATATTCCGGTACCTTGCAACAAGCAGAGTTTTTAATTCCTTTTAACGCTTTTTTTTCCTTTTCGGGTTCAGCGTTGGCGTCCGATAAAAAGAAACAACAATCCGTTTTAGCCTCTCTGCCGAAAGATCGGATACTGATCGAAACGGATGCGCCGGATATGCTGCCGCCGGAAAAATTTCGGTTGTTTAAAGAAGAAACGCGCAATGTGCCGGCCAATCTGCCTCTGATTATCCAAGAAGCCGCGCGCATCAGAAAAACGGATATTAATGCGTTAAAAACAGTTTTAGCGCAAAATGCCAAACGCTTTCTTACTTTGCCGGCGTAATCAGCCGCTTCCAGATATTTGTCCATCCCTTATTATGCGAGGCATCGGGAACGATAATCAAATTCGCCTGATCGCCATTCAAAGAATAAACAAACTTTTCGGTCAAAGAAACGGGAACATTTTTATCCGCGCTGCCCGCAAAATGCGTTTGAGGCAGCTTTTTCAGACGCTGTTTATAATCCGCCGGATTCAGAGACCCCTTCAAAGGAGAATCCCGATGAAACGATGTCCAGGCTTTATGATCCAAAACACCGGCTATCGTATAAACCTTTGACACCTGTGGCACATCCAGCGATGCCAACAAAGCAACGGCCGCGCCGCCGGAATAGCCGACAAGCTCTGCCGACGGAGCTTTATATTGAGAGATTAAAGAACGAAGCGCTTCCGCTTCGGACGCAACAACCCTAGGATCAAAGCGGCCGTTCGTCCAATAATACACCTGACATTCCATCGACATAACAAACTGACATGGACGCGCTAAATAAACGACATTAGCCGAAGGATCTTTCTGTGCCAGCTCTAAAACCATTAATTCGGACGGCGTTGGATCAAAAGACGGCGTATAGGCGTTTACCCATGCAAATCCGTCTCCTTCAATATAAATGCGCAACGGCTGTCCTTCTTTTTCAATCCGTGCCCAGGAAGCCAATGTGAAATCCGCGGTTTTAATTTCCTGAAAAGAAAAGCCTTCGGGGTGCGGCAATGAAGCGCAAGCCGATAAAACAGAGGTTAAGAAAAACAACAAAAATCTTTTTTTACGCATTCTTTTTAACCGTTTTTTTGTAAAAATGAAGACAATATTTTTCAGTATGACTGTTTTTATTTTGGCAGATATTACCACAGGAGACGTCGTGAAGCACTATTTTTCAGAATTTATCGGCACATTCGGATTTGTTTTTATCGGTTTGGGATCCGTTGTATTCGCAGCCCCGTTTATCGGTTATTTGGGAATTTCAATGGCATTCGGATTGGCTTATGCCGCTGTTTGTTTTGCCTTTCCCGACGGACATTTCAATCCTGCCGCCACAATCGCAGCCGCTTTATCCGGTCGGTTCTGCGCTCACAGTAAAATCGGAACCGCATTAAGAGTTTCAGGATATATTCTGGCACAAATGGCCGGAGCATGTGCAGCAGCAGCCGTTGTTTATTTTGTTTATTCCGGAAAAACCGGATATGTCCCGCAGGAAACAGCCGGAGCCAATATTATTAATCGCTATGCATTATCTTCCGCTTTTTATCTGGAAGCCGTTTTGATGTTGCTGTTTTTATGTGTCTTTTTAGGCACATACGAAAATAAAAGCCACCAACCGATTGCCTGCGGCTTTTTCATCACAGCGGCTTTTCTATTGTCCTATCCTGTCACGAAAGGGGCTTTAAACCCTGCCCGCACGACAGCCGCCGCTTTATTCGGCGGCGAAGAGGCACTCGCCCAACTGCCTTTCTTTTGGGAAGCCGCCTTAATTGCTTCTTTGATTGCCGGAATTATTTATAATCCGCAAATCGGAAATATATTCCGAAAAAAATCTTCATAGCTTTAAGATAAAAAAAACAACCTGTCTTGAAGACAGGTTATTTTTTTGTCTTGATTACAGCATTAATCTTTATTGGCCAACAATGTCCGCACACGCGTCAATGTCGCCATACGGTCGCCGGAAGTATCTATCTTATCCCATGTAATGACACCGACATCAACGTCCAACTGCTTTTTCAACTCTTCCGCCGTTTTGACATCGGAGGGATTGCGTTTGCGTTGAGTAACACGTTCGATACGAACCTCCAACGGCGCGTCAACCCACAACCCTTTAAAATCGACATT
>JAFVEJ010000057.1 GCA_017476085.1 Alphaproteobacteria bacterium | reverse complement strand
ATCCTTTTTCACAGGAGCACAATTATCGGTGTTTTATGCGGTATTTGGGTCTATTTCGGGGCCGAAACGGAAGAAAGCGCGTTCAGCCGTATGCTGACCTCTGATTTATATTTATTTATGGCTTCTTTCCTGATTTTCTTCCGCCTGTTGTTCAGAAAAACGCTGAAAGAAGACGGTGATCTGGATTTGAAAGCCATGCTTTTTTTCTTTCTGGGGGACTTGGCATGGGCTGTCGTCGCGATGTTCTGTGCGGTTCCCTTCTTTATGATGTTCAACTATACGGGATCAAATTATACCCAGCAAAGTCATACTGCCGTTGACCCGCGCGGTCTGACATATCAAATTCCCGGCTATTAACAGGAAAATACGATGAATTTAATCGGATTAACCCGCAGCGAATTACAATCCGAACTGGAAAAACTCGGAGAAAAGCCCTTTCGCACAAAGCAATTATGGCATTGGATATACTTTCAGGGAAAAACGGATTTTGACGACATGACGAGCCTTGGCAAGCCCTTGCGCCAAAAACTGAAAGACAACGGCTACACCCTGAACCGCCCAAAAGTTCTCAGAGAACAAAATTCAACGGATACGACGCGAAAATGGCTGTTCGAATTTGACGACCGTCAAACGGTCGAAACCGTCTATATTCCCGAAGAAGACCGCGGCGCCGTCTGTCTGTCCACTCAAGTCGGCTGTCCGAACGGATGCGTATTCTGTCATACGGGCTCTCAAAAATTCACGCGAAACCTGACGGCGACGGAATTTGTCGCTCAATTTATGGCCGCCCGCGACAGCTATGGCGAATGGCCCAGCCCTTCGGCACAGGAAGTCCGATTTTTATCCAATATCGTTGTTATGGGAATGGGAGAACCTTTGCTGAATTACGAAAACGTCAAAAAAGGCCTGCAAATTATTATGGATCCGGAAGGAATCGCCATCTCCAGACGCCGAATCACGCTTTCGACATCCGGCATTGCGCCGATCATTCCCCGAATTGCGGAAGACTTAGGCGTCAAACTGGCCGTCAGTCTGCATGCTCCGACCAATGAAATTCGCGATAAAATTATGCCTGTCAACAGAAAATATCCTTTGGAAGAATTAATGGCCGCCTGTAAAAAATTCCAAGAAATCGGAGGAACCCGCCAATATATCACAATGGAATACGTTATGCTTGACGGAATTAATGACTCTGAAGCGGATGCAAATGAATTAAGCCGTTTAGTCAAAGGGTTGGCGGTCAAGTTCAATTTAATCCCCTTTAACGAATGGAAAGGTTGTCCGTTCAAATGTTCGCCGCAAAAACGAATAGAACGTTTTTCCGCTTTATTGGAAGAAAAAAACTATGCGGCTCCGATTCGGGTATCGCGCGGACAAGACATTATGGCGGCTTGCGGACAGCTGAAAACGGCGGTTTCTAACAGTTAAAACAATCTTTATTTCAATAAAACCTTCTGTTAAAATAGAGACTTCTAATTGTCGGGGAGAGCTTAACGTGGAAAACAAAATAGCTTTAATTGATGACGACCAAAATATTTTAACATCCGTTTCAATGTTATTGGAAGAAGAAGGCTACGAAGTTCTGACCTATAATGACGGTCTGTCCGGATTGCAGGGTGTTTTGAAAGAACAGGTGTCTCTGGTCGTTTTGGACATAAAAATGCCGCGTATGGACGGATTGGAGACGCTGCAGGAACTGCGCAAAAAGTCAAATGTTCCCGTTATCTTTTTGACCAGTAAAGAAGATGAAATCGACGAGTTGTGCGGCCTGCGCATGGGAGCGGACGATTATATCAAAAAGCCGTTTTCCCCGAATTTATTGATTGCCCGAATCAAAGTTTTGCTGCGCCGTTCCGATCCGATCATCAATAAAGATTCCGACGAAGCCCGGGAAGATGTCGTTCTGAAACGCGGCGCATTGGAAATGAACAAGACCCGCCATTTGTGTTTGTGGAAAGATCAGCCGGTTGACCTGACGATAACGGAATTTTTGATGCTTTATTCTTTGATTGAAAAAACGGGAATCGTTAAAACGCGCGATCAGCTGATCGACAGCGCTTACGGTACAAATGTTTATATCGACGACAGAACCGTTGACAGTCATATCAAACGCCTGCGTAAAAAATTTAAAGATATTGATCAGGATTTTTCCTGCATAGAAACTCTGTACGGTGTCGGATACCGTTATCGCGAAGGATAAAAATCCGTGTCCCGCCGATCCTTTAAAACGTTTATTCAGCATCTTCGTCAAAACTGGAGCAATTTTAAAACGCTTTCGGTAATTCGGTCTCCGTTGTCATGGCGGCTGCTGCTGTTAAACCTGCTGGCGCCGGCTTTGCTGGTTGCCGGATTGTTTTATATGGATCATTATCAAACCGGATTAATTGACGCGGAAATCAAGGTATTGAAAATTCAGGCGGAGCTGATGGCTCTGGCTGTCAGCGAAGGCGCGGTCAATTCCGAATTTGCGGCCTCTTCTCTGCCTTTGGAGCAGGAACGCAGAGAAGAAGCCGGTTATTATGAAAACGAACGTACAAGATATTCTCTTCTTTCCACTTTTGGTTTATCCGGCGGTCTGGCCTCTCATATGCCGCGGGAAATTTTCCGTTTGTTGCCGGATGCGGCCCGTCGTATTCTAAGACGTTTGCCGTCATTGGACAGAGTGCGCGTCCGTTTGTTTGACCACAACGGCGTTTTAACGGCCGACAGTCGCCTAAGCGGAGAAAAACCGCAGCAGCATCTTATTAACGAAAATTCGTTCTTGATCAACTTGTTTGACAACAACAAACTGCCGCGTTATGACGAACCGAAAAATCAAACGGCATTCGATTATTATGAGGTCGGAACCGCCTTGGGGGACGGCGTTTTCGCGTCTGAAATCAGATATCTGGAAGGTTACGGCCGGATTTTAAGTGTTTCCGTTCCCGTTGTTTTCGAAGACCAAATCGTCGGCGCCATTATGGTAACCGGCGGAATTGAAAACGTTTTAAAAAACCTGATCGCTTTCCGTTTGGCCGTATTCCGTTTGTTTGCTCTGGCTTTAGCCGTTACAATTCTGCTGTCATACTTTATGATGCGGACTATCGTCATTCCGTTGAACCGTTTGTCCACCGCCGCCGTGAATATCCGCGTCAGCGGCGGACGCAGACAAAGGATTCCGGATGAAACGAAGCGTCATGATGAAATCGGCGCGTTATCCGGCGCTTTGATCAAAATGACGGATACTTTGTGGGAACGTCTGGACGCGACAGAACGTTTTGCCGCGGACGTTTCCCATCAAATCTATAACCCGCTTTCGTCTATGCTCAGCGCAATCGAAACGATCGACCATATTTCCAACGAAGACAAAAAAAAGCGCCTGATTTCAATTATGCATAACGATGTTTTGCGTTTGGATCGCTTGATTACGGATATTTCGAACTTGTCGCGGCTGGACGCCGAATTGTCCAGAGAAGTCTTTGAAATAATTAACATTCATAAGCTTCTTTCCTCTATGATTGAGGTCTATAATTTAGGAGAAGCCGCAACGAAAAGGAATATCCGCTTTGCTTTGCGTTGGGATATCAACCTTTCAAAAGATGTGCTTATTCTGGGCATGGAAACGCGTCTGGCGCAAGTTTTTTATAATCTGATCGGCAATGCAATTTCTTTTACGCCGGATCATTCGGAAATTTCCGTTGAAGCGAATCTAAAAAACAAAAATTTATTAGAGCTGCGTTTTAATGACGAAGGCCCCGGCATTCCCTCCGGAGATGAAGAAAAACTGTTTCAACGATTTTATTGCGAACGACCGACTTCCGAACAATTCGGAAACCATTCCGGATTGGGACTGTCCATTTCGGAAAAAATCATTTCCGGATTTAACGGAAAAATATATGCGGAAAACAGAAAAACATCGGAAGGAATAGTTTTAGGCGCTTCGTTTGTTGTTCTTTTGCCGATTTACGAGGAAATATCCTAATGTCCGTTCATGCTTCCTGCGTTGAATTGATGGGAAAAGGCCTGCTGATTTGCGGGAAATCCGGAACCGGAAAATCCGATCTGTGTTTAAGACTGATTGATCTGGGAGCCCGACTGGTCGCCGACGATCAAACACAAATCGAAAACGTTGGCGGCAAATTGATCGCCTCATGCCCGGAACCCTTGCGCGGTTTATTGGAAATCCGGGGAATCGGAATTGTTCATATGCCTTTTATTCCTCAAACGGAAATACACCTTAAACTGGACTTGCGAACGGAAGAAAAAATTGACAGAATGCCCATGCCGGAAACAGAAGTCATCAGCGGCCTGGAAATACCCGTTTTCCGTTTGAATGCCTTCGAAGCTTCCGCGGCATTAAAAGTTAAAACATACGTTCAAATTCTAAACGGACAAAAGAAGGTAATAAGATGAAACGGTTTGTCATTGTCAGCGGTGTGTCGGGCGCAGGCAAATCCAGCGTTTTAAAAATTCTGGAAGATACGGGATTTGAAGTAATAGACAACCTTCCCCTTTCCCTTTTATCCCAAGTTGTCACGGACACAAAAGACGACTCCCCCGTCGCGGTTGGAATCGATGCCAGAACGCGGGACTTTGACTGCGATGAACTGTGCCGTCTGTGCGCGGGAATAAAAAAAGATAAAGATATTGCCGAGAAAATCATTTTTTTGGACTGCGATGACGAACATTTGCTGCGCCGTTTTACGGAAACACGACGTTCGCATCCGCTGGCCAGAAATAAAAAACTCAGCGACGGAATAGCTCAGGAACGCGTTTTGATGACTCCGCTACGCAATAAAGCGGATTTGATCATTGATACGACCGAGCTTAAAATTTCCCAATTAAGAGCGACGATTGAATCGGAAATCAGTGCTGCTTTATCCAAAGAATTAGTCGTTTCCGTTATGTCTTTTTCCTATCGCGAAGGTCTGCCGCGCGAAGCCGATCTGGTTTTTGACGTACGTTTCCTGCGCAATCCTTATTATGATCCCGATTTGCGTCCTTTAACAGGCAAGGATTCTTTAGTCGGCGCTTATATTGAACAAGACGCGGATTACGCTTCTTTCTTTAAACGTCTGACAGATTTTTTACAGCCTCTTTTTCCGCGATTTCTGCAGGAAGGAAAAACCCGTCTGACAATCGCCGTCGGCTGCACGGGCGGAAAGCATCGATCCGTTTATATCGCGGAACAACTTTATAAATGGCTTTTTTCGCAAAAAAAGTGTATTGTAACTTTGACTCATCGCGAATTGGATAAAATCAAACAGGAAAAATAATTATGATTGGTTTGCTTTTAGTTTCTCACAGACATTTGGCCGAAGAAATGAAGGCCGTTATGGAACATGTTGTCGGCCCGCAGGAAGCTGTCGAAACCGTCAGCATTTTTCCTTCGGATGATATGGAACAGCGCCGAATGGAAATTCAGGATAAGATTAAAGTTTTGAATACGGGTGACGGCGTTATCGTTTTGACGGATATGTTTGGCGGAACGCCTTCAAATCTGGCTATATCAATGATGAATAATGACAACATCGAAGTTTTAGCCGGCATGAATTTGCCGATGCTGATCAAGCTGGCGCAAGTACGGTCAACTCAATCTTTAACGGAAGCGACGTTAAGCGCGCAGGAAGCCGGCAAAAAATACATTAATGCGGCTTCGGTTTTGTTAAATCATAAATAAACGGACTCCCGACGATGGTTTGCAGCGCCTCAAAAAAGTTAAAAATCATCAATGAAAAAGGTCTGCATGCCCGCGCAGCAGCGGCTTTTGTCAGAACGGCGGATTCTTTTGACGTTGAAATCACCGTTGAAAAAGACGACCTTTCCGTTTCCGGTCATTCCATTATGGGATTGATGATGCTCGGCGCCTCCTGCGAATCGGAAATCAATATCGTCTGTTCAGGCAAAGACGCAAAAAAAGCGTTAAACGCATTGGAAAAACTGGTCAATGACAAATTCAACGAAAATTAAAACACTTCCCGCGTTTTCCGCATCTCCCGCTTCCGGAGAGATTTTTCAATCCGTCGAAAAATCTGAAATCGTCCGCGAGGGGAAAGGCGTTTCTCCCGGCATTATCATCGGGCGGGTTTTCATTTACGACAGCAAAGAACAATCCGTTCCGCAATATCGTATCAATGAAAAGAATATCTCTGCGGAACAGGAACGATTTTTAAATGCCGTTCATAAAACGATCGCCCAATTTGATTCGATCGTCGATCGGGCAAAAGGCGCTTTTGAAGGTGATCCTTTAGACACTCTTTTTGACGTTTACAGATATATGCTCAAAGGATCCCGATTAATCCGAGGCGTCTGCAACCGCATTAAAACGGGACAAATTAACGCAGAAGCCGCCGTTCAGGGAGAAATAGCTTCCATTGCCGATGTTTTTGCAGGAATAAACGACGTTTATATCTCTGACAGAATCGAAGACATCAGAAGTGTCGGAAGCAAAATTATCCGGAATTTATTAACTTCGGAAGGTGCGGAAAAGGCTATTTCTCTGCCGGAAAATGCGGTTGTTATCTCAAACGATTTAAACGCGGCGGACACGGCATTGCTTAACCTGCAGAAGATTTCCGCTTTTGTCACGGCCGGCGGCTCCGCCCAAAGCCATGCCGCATTGTTGGCCAGATCTTTAGGCTTGCCGGCGATTGTCGGAATTCCGGATTTGATGCGTATTGCTCAAACCGGCGATATTATTATTATTGACGGCTCTTACGGGAAAGTCATTCTCTGCCCGACGCAGGAAAACATCACTTTATACCGCAAATACAGATCGGACTTTCTGCGTTGGAAAAGATCGCTTAAACGTTTAAAGAATCAGCCTTCCGTCACGTCGGATCAGGTTTTCATCCAACTGAAAGGCAACGTCGATCTGCCTCATGAAGTCGGCTTCTTGCTGCAAACCGGCGCGGATGGTATTGGTTTGATGCGCAGCGAGTATATGTTCCTGAATCGCCAGACTTTACCTGAAGAGGAAGAACAATTTGAAATATTGCGGCAAGTTGCCGCCCGAATGGAAGGCAAACCGATCACGTTCAGAACATTTGATGTCGGCGGAGACAAATGCCCTGACGTGTTACATACGCCAAAAACGGAAAATCCGGCATTGGGGTTGCGCGGGATTCGTTACGCGTTGGCCGTATCGGGATTATTAAAAACACAATTTCGGGCTGTTTTAAAAGCTTGCAATTTTGGCGATATCCGTATTTTGCTGCCTATGGTTTCTTCTTTGGAAGAAGTCCTCCACGCCAAAGAAATGTTATGTCAATGCGCCGGCGAACTTCGAAACGAAGGAGTTTCTCTGCCCGACCGACTGCCTTTGCTGGGGGTTATGATCGAAACGCCGGCGGCCGCTTTGGAGGCGGAAGCTTTAGCCAAAAACTGTGATTTCCTGTCCATTGGCACAAACGATTTAATCCAATATACGTTGGCCGTTGACAGAACGGACGCTTTTGTCGCTTCTTTGTTCAATCCGCTGCATCCGTCCATTCTTAAATTGATTAAAAGAACTGTGGATGCGGCCAACAAAGCTCAAATTCCCGTCAGTCTATGCGGAGAAATGGCTTCCAATCATCGCTATGCCGCCGTTTTAATCGGCTTGGGCATTCGGGAATTGTCTATGCCGGCCATTAATATTCCTATGGTTAAAGAAAGAATCCGTTCTTTAAATTTGATGGAAACGGAACACTTTGTTAATCGTATGCTGTCGCTTGAAGTCCCTGCGGATATCATTAAAACTTTTAACGATTTTGAAGAAGGAATCAGGTTCTATTAAATGCAAAATTTAAATTTGCAAAATATGGATGTCGGTCTTGTTTGCATCGCTGTTTCAGCGATTCTGTTGCTGATTATTATCTCAATCGCTTTTATGCGCAAAGACTTTCCTACTTTCAAAATGGTTTTAGTCAGCGGTTCCTTCAGTCAATTATCAGCTTATTTAAAATCCGTAGAAATTGATGTCAACGGACGAGATGAATTCGGAATTACT
>JAFVEJ010000056.1 GCA_017476085.1 Alphaproteobacteria bacterium | reverse complement strand
CGACACTCGGCCATCTCAAACAGCCGCTGCCTGTATATCTCTTTCCTTCATTACTTATTCACTCTGCTTAATAACTCCGCTCCCCTCGGCGCGCAAAAATGAGGTATATACCCTCCGATATTCCTATGTCAATACATTTTTATACTTTTTATCAAAATCAAGCTTTTGAGCCAATTATTTCAATTAACGATTTAATTATTTTTATGTCCAAAGAACCATTTTTCCGGATCTTATCGTATAAAAAGAGAATCGCCCGCGAAAAATTTTGTGTATCCGTCTGCTCATACAAAGGACGAAGAGCTTCCAAGCTTTCGATTAAGATTTTTTCATCAAGAATCGGTTTCGAAACAGTTTCCAAAGCCGGCACTTCAACAGGAAGAATTTTTCCGACCGGAGCCATAAAGGTAATGCATGTTTTCAGTCTTGTTTCAACAAAAAGACTTTGATGCCCTTCCTCATCCGGATCCAACCATCCCGAAAGAGAAACAGATTCTTCATTTTCAGAATTGAAAATTTTTATCGTCGCCAAAGAAAATTCCTGCTTGTTTATGAAAGTTTTTGTACGAATTAAAGCCGGTTTTCCGGTTTCGACCGGCCGATTCGGATAAACAAGGCAAACATTGCCGTCTTTAATTCCCGCCGGAATCATTGAAGAACCACGACATAAAACCGCAAACGCATTACTTTCGACCATAAAAGAGGGCAGCAGAATATGATTCAACAAATCCGATTCGTTAAACCAACCTTGCGCAATGCCGCAATTTGCCAATCCGATAAGAGGGACGAAAGAAAAGTCCGTCTGCGGTGATGAAGTATCGCCGCCGCCCATCAAAAGCCAATCCAAAGAAACATTACAGCGTTGCGCTATCCGGCAAAGATGTTCATGTTTCGGGATATCGTAATTATTCCACATTCTGGCGAATGTTGCGCCGGGAATATCCATTCGTTTTGCCCAGCGAAAAGGTTCTTCCGTACCGATCAGCAAGGCCAACCGCTGATGAAACGCTTCATTTTTAATTGTGCCGTTCATATTTTCCGCTCTCCGAGGAAAACCTGCCATCTTCAGAAAACGGAAATATTTCCGAAAACAGAACTTTTTGTTTGAAAAATTCCGTTTTCGGAGTTATCCTTTCAGACATAACAAAAAAGCTTTTTTTCAGATTGCTTTGACAACCTTAAAAAAGAATTTGTTATGTTATTTTCTTGCTCCGGTCAGGCAACGACTCTCCTGTCAAAAAGCGCCGTTGTTCAGCCGAAAAAGAAGACAAGCCTTCTAAAAAAACCCGATACTTAAGCATCGTTGTCAAGTATCGGGTTTATTTTATAGATTTTTTACTGTTTGAGAACCTGTTTTTCGTCTTCTTCGTTTTTTTTCGTCTTTTTCAACAATCGACGGAACAATCCCGATAAAGCGTTCCATATCCCGGAACCACCTTTTTTCATCACGCTCCAAAGCGATTTTCCCGTCGTTTTTAAGAAAAGAATCAACAAATATTCGACCAATATCGGGAACAGCATCACCAAAATATATTTTATCAGCGACCAAATCGCATACTTGAAAGAAAACGAAAGATAAACGCCAAAACCTATTCCTATGCCGTAACGCGTTCTTTTTCCCAAAAACAAAAACGGAATCAAATTAATGACGAACAAAAATAAAAAAGTGCAGAACAACAGAACGGTTGTTTCCTGCCCTAAAAAAGAAAAAATTGAAAAGACAATATTTTTAATTGCAACAAACATATCCCGGATTTCGAGGATATCCTGATTCAATTTGTTTACCGAATCCGCGAATCCGTCATACTTTTCCTGAATAGTTTGAGCCGTTTGCCGAATGCTGTCCTGAAAAGCCTCAAACATAAAAAACGTCTCCTACCGAACCGTTTCGCTCAATCCCTGTGTTTTAATCAGATCCGTATATTCCTTGGCAAAAGTATGGAAACTTTCGGCCGATTCGACTTCCTGCGCCACCTGATGATAATCCATCAACCCCTGTTGAGGCGTCTTTGTTATAAAGTCGAATGCCTGAGCCAAGTCGGTATCTTTCATATACGGCAGAAAATTTTCCCGCAGCCGCATCACGACTTTCGGACGCCCCGCCAAACGCAAAGCCGCCGCCCAATCCAAAATGCGCTGCGCCTCAACCGGAGTTAAAGGAACATTCGGCTGTGGTTTTTTGATCAACGTTTTCAAAGCGTCTGCCGCTTTATCCCACATTTGAGCCTGCCAAAAGATTTCGGCCCGCAGCATTTTAGCGGATTCGGAATCGTCGTTTTCCAATAGCTGCGCGGCTTCTTCCGTTTTTTTCAGATCGGCCAAAGCCTTTGCCTGAATATAAAGCCGTTGTTTTTGCAGTTTATCCGAAAAATGTTTGTCTTCACTGATTTTCAGCGCTTTTAATGCTTTTTCAGGTTCTTTGTTCAACAGTTGAACCAGAGCCAATCTTGTAGAAATCAATCCGCGCTCTTTAACGCTGATCTTTTGTTTCAGCTGATCTTCCAGCAAAGAAGCCGCCTGTTCCAACAAATCGATGGAAACCAACCGATCTGCCAAACGTCGGATAATCTGCGCCCCTTTTTCACCGGAAGGCGTCAATTCTTTAAATTCTTCATACAGCGCTATTGCTTTAACAGGAGACAGAATCGTTTCATCATCATTCAAATAAAGATTTTGGAATATATCCTCCATCAGTTTTTGGATTTTTTCGCTTTCTTCCGTATTGTTAAAACGCATTTGCATATTCTTCAAGATATGCAGTACCTGAGCAAAATCCTTTTGATCCTGATACGCCGCCACCAACATCGTCATCAGGTTATATTCAAATTCCCCTCCGCGCCATGCATAAGACAAACGTTCCAGTGTTTCAATACGTTCTTCCGCCGTAATCGCTTTCGCCCGCGCATCCATACGGACTTTTTCCAATCCGCCCATTGCACGGAAATACAAATCTTTCCCCTCAGCCAGGCGTCCCATTTCCGCCCGAGCCAGAGAATACATCCCCGTCGTTTCCTGCCATAAAGCGTGATAAAAAGCTATTTCGTCATTTTCCGCCGCCGAGTTACCCGAATTATTTGCCGCTTCCATAAAATTCTGAATAGAAAATTCGTCACCGCCGGCTACGGCAGCATGCAAACCGGCTAAAGCCAGGCGCGTTTTAATCGGCTGAGGATAAGCCTGCAGAATTGCCATATTGTCTTTCATCGGCTGCAAATATGTTTCCGGCGTACGGGAAGATGCTGCCAAAGTCGCTGCGCGCCAATATTCGGAAGCGTCATCGTCTTTCAGCACGGATGAAGAAAAATCTTTGATTGCTTCATCATAACGCATCATCATAAAATTTGCCGCGCCGCGCAGCGCGATCACTCCGGGCAATTCTGCCAATGTTTGGTTGTCCGTCGTTATCGTGCGCAAAACGCCTAAAGTTTCCGGATACATGCCGTTTGCAAAATAGTAACGGGCTAAAATCAGCCGTTGTACATCTTTGTTTTCCGGCTCTGCCTGAATGACAGCGTTTTGAAACGTTTTAAGCGTTTTTAAATAATTCTGCCCGGCATTTCCTCCCCAAGCAGCCACATCAAGAATCTGAGACAACGGATCCGTACTGATTTTTGTTTGAGCTAAAAAAGATAAAATATCTTCGGAAGAAAAGCGCATTCCTTCCTTAGGTCCTCGCACTTCGATCCCGGAAGTTGAAGAATAAACGTTCAAATCTTCAATATTCGGCACAATGACAATTCCCTGAGCCGTCTGCAGAAAAGAAGCGTCCACAAAAGACCGCGCATGCGGCACGCCTCTTCCCCGAGCAAACACGGGAATGATATACATTAAATCCCCGACTTCGGGATCAATCAGCGGCAAAACCTGAGGCGATTCGTCCAGCGGTATGAATATGCGCGCACCGAAAGCCGTTTTCCGCTGCAAAATCAGATCGAGCGGCTGACGCGAACGCATCGGCTGATACATCAAATCCACGATCCACAGCAATCCTTCCCGCCGCAGGCTGGGATTATATCCTTTAGCCGTCACCAAACGGTAAATCGTTGCATGGGAATGCGGAATCTGAATCATCTCATAGATGATATCCTTATACAGCTGACGTTCCAGCGTAAAATCAAATTCTCCCTGACGATCGAAAACCAACCATAAATAGCCGTCTCTGCGAAAAGCAGCGATTCCCGTCGTTCTGGACCATGGAAAGCTGAGCGTTGCCACTCTGTATCCGGCGGCATCTTCCGAAACCGCATTGTCCGGATCATCCGCCTTATTTTCAAAACTTTGAGGATCGGACAACATTAGAGAAACGCTGGCTTGAGATTCTTTATATGGAATTAAAGACAAGTCCACTTGAACAGGGATTTTTTCGGGCTCTTCCGCCTGATCGTCAATAATATCCTGCGGTTCCTCCCGTTTTTTTTCTTCTCCGGTTTTAGTTTCAACCGGCTCCGGGTTCGGTTTTACTTTTTTTTCGACGATTTTTGAAGAAACGACAACTTCCGGCTTTTTTTCATCACGCAAAAAAATGACAACGTTTTTTCCTTGTTTTTCCGCATAAGCCGCGCCTTCTTTTGGCAAAAAAACAAAAAAATCCGTTTTTTGTTTATCCTGAAGCATCCCCATTCGCCGCCATTTTGCGGGCAGAGCAGCTTTAACCTGATCCAAAGAGACTGCCGGTTCCGAAAACCGAACGGGGAAAGACAGGAGGTAACGTCCGTTTCGGGTTTCTTCGCCAAAATCGACGGGATTGTCCCAAGAAAAAATTAACTGTATTTCCTTTTCACGCTGAATTACTGACAGGCCCGGCGGAGAAATAACGGAAGCCCAGGCCGGCGCAATCGCCAGCCAAAATAAAAAAAATATCGAGATCCGCCTAAGCCCGTTCATTCCAATCCCTTTAAAAATCCCCTAACAACGCGGTCATTCTCTTTTTAAGCGTCGCTTCCGTAAAGGGTTTGGCAATAAAATCGGCAATTCCGGCCCGGCGTACGGCATCTGTCACAGCCTGATTGCTTTCGGCGCAAATAACGATAAACGGAATATTTTCGAGTTTTTTGTCAGCCTGAACCGTCCGCAGGAAATCCGCCCCGGACATAGGCCCCGTCAGCCAGTCAAAAATGACCAATCCGCACTCTTTATCTTTTAAAACCGTTAAAGCTTCGTCGGTCGTTTCTGCTTCCACCGTATTATGAAAACCCAATTGTTGAAGTAAGTTACGGATTACGCCGCGCATCGTTTGATAATCATCAACAATCAAAACAGAAATTTCTTTATTTACTGAAATCTTACCCCCATATAGATATAAAAGGGCAGTTTAATTTATATTTTTCGTTTATAAAAGCCCTTTATAAAAAAAGAATCACTTTTATTTTTTTTCTTCTGCGGTATCGCCGTCGTATCCCGGCAATTTCTTTTTATTTGCCAATTCAGCGGTTAAAGCGCTTGCCTTGTTCAAATCCATTAAAGCCAGAATAGGCGCCGATTTAGCTTCTTTCATCTGTTCGAACACGCGCACCAAAAGCGACATTTCCATATCGTTAAACAAGCGGGCGGCTTCTTTCGGTTTCATTGTGGAATAAATTTTAACCAAATTGTTTAATCTGGATTTTTCCTTTTCATCATAAACGCCTATCAGGTCTTTAATGGAAGCTTCCAACTCTTTCAGTTTAGCAATTTTAACATCCATTTGCGCTTCAGCCGCTTTTAAAACGCCGGCTTTTTGATCTATTGTGCGTTCACGGATATCCAACTCTTCACGCCGCTGTGCCAACTTTTGCAAAATTTCCAGTTCCGATTGAGAAAAGCTTTTTCCGTTTTCTTCTTTTTTAATGCCGGCCGCCGCTTCAAGAGCCTGCATTTTATCAGAAGAAGCCGTCTGTTTTTCAGATGTCTCCGAAGCCGGTGCCGTCTGTGCCTGAACGGGCGATACGGAAAAAGCGGATTCTCCTTTCAGCGAAGCATCGGGCAAAACAATATTGCGCCAAACAACTCCTATACGAACGGACAGCATCAAAACACAGAAAAAAATAACCGACGGCAGCAATCTGAATCGAGCCGAACCGGACTTTTTTTTCTTTTCTCCGCGCGAGGATCCCGTCTCTTTTATCTGCTTCATTTTCAAGTCTCCTAACGCATAGACTGTAATGCTTTAAGCAGCTCGCGTTCCGCTTCCGAACGATCCGAAGCAAAATCTTCCGTCACAGAAGACGGAAAACTTTTTTCCGGTTTGGAAAGACGTTCCGAACCGACATCACGCAAAATATCCTGCGCCGCGGATACGGCCGAAGAAATTAAATCTTCCGGATTTTCGGCCAAAACTTTTCTTTTTCTGGATTTGGACGCATTCGGCGCTGCCGCAGGAACACTTTCCGCCGCCTGATGATAGGAAGTTTCCGTCCCTGTCAGCGAAGCTTTGGGAGCCATACTGATTGTTTTTTCCAACCTCTGAGCAACGGCATCCGCGCGTTCTATCATAAAAGTCATATCATCGCGCAGCGTTTGCGCTTTCTGAATCTGATCGCGCAGCAAACTGCCCGCGCTGTCGGCGGCCTGTTTTAATTTGGGAATGCCGGCCTCCGCCCGCGTTGTCGCATCGTTGAACGCTTCGATCAATCGTCCCAAATCCGCGCGGCTGTTGCGCAAAACTTCCAGCCGTTTATTTAAAATCACGGCAAAAATGATTGTCGGAACCAACAAACAGATCACAACAATGTTAATAAGAAGTTCTATTGACATCCGCTTTAATCCTTCTGCCGTTTAATTTTGTCTTCGATCTGAATGGCAATATGACCGTTTTTTCGCCCCATATGACCATAAAACATCGGAATATCGCCGCAAACCATTTCAACATCGGAATCCGGAGTAGAATTTAATAACAGCTTTGTTCCCACTTTCCACTGAAGCACCTGCTTCAGCGAAGTCATATGGCGGTCCAAAACGGCCAGCAAATTAACTTCGCTGACCCATAACGCTTCCGCCAAATGGTTTTCCCAAATGCTGTCGCGGCCGAACTTTTCCCCCATAAACCCCTGCAGCAAAAGCTCGCGCACCGGTTCCAGCATCGCGTACGGCAACAGCAATTCTATTCTGCCGCCGCGATCTTCCATATCAATTCTGAACTTTGCCAGAACAGCGGCATTTGACGGCCTTGAAATCATAGCGAAACGCGGGTTCGTTTCCAACCGGTCGAACCGGAATGTCACCGGCGACAACGGATCAAACGCCGCGGACAAATCGGACAGAACCAAATGCACCATTTTGACAATCAGATTTCGCTCAATCACCGTATACGGACGGCCGTCCAAGCGCATAGCCGCCGTTCCTCTGCGGCCTCCCAACAAAACATCGACAACGGTGTAAATCAAAGACGAATCCATCGTCATCAATCCGGAATTATCCCATTCTTCCGCTTTAAAAACGGACATCATAGACGGTTGAGCGACGGCATCCAGATAATCGCCGAAACGCATCGTGTCTATTCCTTCCAACGTTATTTCAATGTTAAATTGCGTAAAGTTGCGCAATGTTGTCGACATCAGCCGGACTAAACGGTCAAAAACAATTTCCAACATCGGCAGACGTTCATACGAAACCGTCGTTGTATTCAATAAAGCATGAACGCCCGTCTGCGTGTCCGTTCCGTCTCCGCTGTTCAGCAAACTGTCTATTTCATCCTGATTTAAAATCTGAGAAACATTTTGATTTTGATCAAAATTATCCGAAGACGCCAGATCCGGCGTTTGATTAAAATCGTTCAGATTATCCTGTCCGTTTTGTGCCATACAGCATTTACCCTTTATTGAATCAAAATTTCTTTAAATAAAACGTCGTTTACTTTGACCGGAGCCAAAATACGGTTCAAACGCCCCTGAATTTCTTCTTTCAATCGATATGTACCGACAGACCCCTGTATTTCTTCCAATCGCATTTCACGCAAATAAAACTGCATACTGTCAACAATGCGCGGCAACATTTTATCGGCTTGTTCCGCGTCGGCCGCAGAATTCATTTCCAACGCCACTCTGATTTTAAAATAAATCGGCTTTTGATCGGGGCGCACCGAAAGATTTACCAAAATTTCCGGCACATCGAAAAAGACCGTGGAAGGATCGGCATCCTTCTTTTTTGTTGTATCCTCCGTTTTCTTATCTTCAGAGCGGTTCGTCGGCAAAAAAGAATCGGCAATACCGGAAAAATAAAGACCGATTACTGTTCCGACCACCAAAAAAACAGGAATCAGCAACAACAGCATTTTCTTTTTAGGGGCTACCGTCGCTGCAGATTCATTTTCATTTTCCGTTTGTTGTTCTTCGTTTTCTTCAGCCATTGTTATCCTTTCTTTTTGCCTCTTATTATGAGTTATACGCTGTCTTGGTTAATAACAGGTTATAAAAGAAATATTTTTTTTATTCCATTTCAGCAGAAAATAAAAATTTGGCACGAATTGTGCATATTCTTTTCCAAAGCACGCATCCGCCGTCACGGGAGGGAAATATGGAAAATACACTTTATATTGCACTGTCCAGACAAACGGGATTATGGAATCAGTTGGATATGGTCGCCAATAATCTGGCAAATGTGAATACCACCGGCTATAAAGGTGTGCAGCCGCATTTTACGGAATATTTGTCAAAAAGCAAAACAAACGAACACCTGATTGACGATCGTCTGGCTTTTACACATGACTTCGGCATCGTCCGCGATTTTTCCGAAGGCGTTTTTTCCGCAACGGGAAACGCTTTTGATCTGGCCATCCATGGGCCGTCTTATTTCGTTGTCGAAACGCCGCAGGGAATCCGCTACACACGCAACGGCCAACTGAAAATCAATGATGAAGGGATGCTGGTCACCGCTTCCAATTATCCTGTTTTGGACGACCGAAACCAACCGATTTTTATTGCACCGGAAGAAACGGAATTCAACGTGACGAGAGACGGAACCGTTTTAACGGAAAACGGCCCCGTAGCAACGCTTCAGACGGTTGAATTCGCTGATCAGCAGAAGCTCCGCGCCACGCACAGCGGACTTTACAGAAACACGGAAAACAATCCGATGACCGTTGTCCGCCCGAACGTTGAACAAGGGATGATCGAAAAGTCAAATGTCAATGCCGTCGTAGAAATGACGAATATGATTAAATTGCAGCGCGCTTATGAAAATATTCAGATGATGATTGATTCGGAGCATACGCGCCGTCAAAACGCGATGCAGGTTTACGCCAGAATCGGCGGGTAAAAGATTTTTTAAGGAGGCATACTCATGAGAGCTCTTCACATCGGCGCCACGGGAATGTTGGCACAGCAAACAAATGTCGAGGTTATTTCCAACAACATCGCGAACATGAACACCACAGCCTATTCACGGCGGCGGGCGGAATTTCATGATCTTTTATATCAAGATATGCGCCGCGTCGGAGCTAATTCTTCGGATTCGGGAACGATTGTACCGTCCGGCATACAGCTGGGTATCGGCGTTAAAACGGCTTCCGTTTACCGCGTATCCGAACACGGATCCGTTTTAAATACAAACAATACGCTTGATCTGGCCATTCAGGGCAACGGTTATTTTCAAATCGAACTGCCGAACGGCCGCGGCACGGGCTATACGCGTGACGGAGCGTTTCAAGTCAGCCCCGAAGGCGTTTTGGTTACTTCCGACGGTTACACCGTTCAGCCCGGTATCACCATTCCCGAAAACACGATCGGCATTACGATCAATTCTTCCGGCGAAGTTTGGGTCAAAGAAGACGGACAAACCGAACTGACCAATGTCGGTCAGCTGGAAATCGCGAATTTTATGAATGAATCCGGATTGGAAGCCATCGGCGACAATCTGTTTGTCGAAACGGTCGCTTCGGGCAATCCGACGGCAGATGTTCCGGGAGCTTTAGGCTTCGGAACGATTTTGCAGGGATTTTTGGAAAACTCCAATGTTAATGTTGTTTCCGAAATCACCGAACTTGTTTCCGCCCAGCGCGCTTATGAAATGAATTCCAAAGTCATTACGACGGCGGATCAGATGCTGTCCACGATCAATCAGCTGAAATCATAAGGATTAAGATAATGAAGAGCCTGTTTTTCACATTATTTCTGCTGACATTCGTTCTTCCCGCTTATGCGGAAGAAACGGATCTGTTCGAATTGCAGGCACTTCCCATCGTCTTAAAAGAAAAAGCGGCGGTGGCGGATGATCATATCCGTTTAGGCGACCTGTTTACCGGACTGGACGAAGTCACGGACAAAAAAGTCGTCGCTCCCGCCCCGGCTTTGGGCAAAGACGCCATTTTAACATGCGAATGGCTGAAAAAACTGGCTAAAGCGAACAAAATTGCCTGGGAACCGGCAAATGAAAAAGTTTCCATTACAGTCCACAGAAACGCGGACGAAATTTCCAAAGAAGAAATCGCTCGAATCATCTCTAAGGAATTAAAAGCGCAAGGTATG
>JAFVEJ010000055.1 GCA_017476085.1 Alphaproteobacteria bacterium | reverse complement strand
TATACGCTTCATGCAAAGACTGCGCATACAATTTCAGAGACATATTGTCCGGTTCTTTTAAAGAAGCTTGCTGAAACCCGATAGCCATTCCTTCAATAATCGGTATCGGATCATAGCGCCAAAACCCTTCTTTTTCATATAAATCCACCAAATCGGGAGCCGTTCCCGCACCGCCCATTTCAGGCCATATCCGCCCGTCCGCCAATAAAATCACGGAATTGATCGAAGCGATGCTGGTTCCCAGATCCATAGCGTCCGAAACACTGTCTCCCCATAAATTGTCATAAGCATAGCATGTCCTGCCCGGCAGCGGCGCCGTAAACATCATTACAGCCGCGGCATCGGAGTTCATAACAATAAAATCCTGCCCCTCGACTTTTTTCAGGCGCAAAGCTTCTTCCCGCACGGCTTTGACAACGGGAGCGTCATACAAATCCGTTTCATCAAAAGCGAACACAACCCGATCATAATTTTTGACGGCGGCCTGATGAAACACCTGTTTGACATAACGTTCGGCGTCTTTGTAATCGTAATGCATTTCTTCAAACATATCGCCGGCGCAAACGGGAATGCGAATTTCTTTAGAACCGATATGCAGACGATATTCACCGTCTTCGGTCGCAACCTGATTCAATCCGCCATATTCGCTTTTTCCGGCGGAAAAACGACAAACGGAAAATTCTCCCGCCGGTTTTCTGACACCGACCGTATAAACAGCGTTTAAAACAGCGGCAATTTTCGGCCCATAGGACGGATCCGGCACCAACACCGTTAAATTCTTTGCATTCGGCTTAGCCAACAAACGCGCAAAAGCCGCATCCACAATATCGCCTTGATTGCCTTCGCGTCGTTCCAAACCGTATTTTTCGCGGCAGTTATTGTAAATTTTTTTCTTTTCGCCGTCTAAATTCGGACGAACCGTATATTTTGACATAAAGACGATTTCATTGCCTTTTTGGATGGCTTGAGCGCATAAATCGACAACGTCCTGCCGATGCGTGATTTTAACGTACACGGCAGAACCGGCAGACAGTCTTTCAGCTTCTCTGACCGTGCGGCGGTTAAAATCAACGCGGACTTCGGCATCATTTTCCAATACAAAAAAGAGGCCGTCTTTTTCCCGGCCGCCGTCCAAATACAAAACATCCAGTTTTCCCGCCTTGTCATACGTTGGCAAAGATGTTTCCAGCAAATCCAAAAGTCCCGGATTGCCATAACGTTCCAAATTGCCTTTAACCAACCAATGGCCGCGCAGATATCCGTTCGGCGTACCCGTCACCAGTTTTCCCAAATCTTCCGGTTTTCGCTCATCCTCCAATTCCGTCAAAACGGTTTGCGTCTGCTCTTTTGTCGGTGTAATTCCCGGCCCTTTGACCAAAACGGCATTCGGATCGCCGCCCGCCATTTCTATGGTTTCACGAATCACTTCTCCGTTTGTTTGAATCCGCCCTTTTAAACTCCAGTCATGCTCACGCAGACGCTTTTTGCCGATAAAGTCTTCAAATGGCGTGATCAGTTCCTTTTTGACGATTTCATACACCGCGCCCGCCGCTTCTTCGGGCAAGGCCACATCAATAAAAGCTTTAACCATTCTCCACCGCCTTAAAATATGTTTCGACATTCGGAAACGTCCCCGTTTTCGCCGCTGCCGCTTCCAATTCCGCCGACACCAGATAAACCGAAACCTCATCCCCCATACGCGCTTTGAAATTCCGCGTGGAAGTCGTCAATACGTTTCGATTGCCCTGAACACGCTCCTGATTTCCCATACATAAAGAACAGCCCGAAACCTCGACACGAACGCCGCGTTTTTTCAAAACATCCAGCACTTTTTTTAATTCCGCTTCGATCAGCCGGGTCGGAGGCGCGGCCCATGTTTCGCATGCAAGTTTTTCCATATCCCGCGTGATTCGTTCAAACGCCTCAAAATCCTTTTTGCCGGACATACACGATCCGATAAAGCAAAATTCCGCCGGCATTCCCGCCAGTTCCGACAACGGCTTCACGTTATCCGGCGTATGCGGACACGCGATATACGGCTGATCGATTTCTGATAAATCTATGTCCAGAACAGAAACGTATTTTGCTTTGTCGTCCGCCGTCACAGTCCGCGGATTTTCGATATATTCCTCCAACGCCTTTTTTCTGTTTTCCAGAACGCCGTTATTGTCGTACCCGGCTTTGATTAATTGTTCGATAATCGGCAAAGAATGATTTTTGACATATTCCGCGACCGTTTGCGCCTCTTGTTCAAAATAAGCCGCCGCAGCCGAACGTTCCGCCGATGCGTTCGTCATTTTGAACACATCGATCATATCAAAAGGTTTCCCGATACGGCGAAACTCGATAATGGAACCTTCAAATACGTTTTTGCCTAAAAGCTTTTGCGCCTTATAAGGAATGTAGTTAACCAAATCGCGCACTGTAATGCCTTGTTTGAACTCTCCTGTCAGGCGCACCAAAACACTGCCCGGAACGGTAATTTCCGTTACGCCCGTTGCCGCCGCTTCGGCGATGCCGCCGGATCCTAAAGGAAAGCTCAATGCGGTTGGCGTTCTGGTATGCGAATCCCCGCCGACAACGATCGTATTCGGAACGACCAACTCGTTCAGCCAGGAATGAATGATTCCATCCCCCATATTCAGCGTAATGCCGCCGATTGAATGCATATAATCCGTCAGCTTTTTATTTGCCGCGACAACCGATTCCGTCCTGAATCTCATAGCCGCATTGTGGCATTGAGACTGCAGCAACAACGGAACAGCAAGCTTCATTGCCGCCAAAGTCCCCTGCAATTCCTGCACGGTCATACCGCCCGTTGTGTCCTGAGAAGCGACCGTATCGACTTTGGCATAAACCGTTTGTCCGACGGAAACGCTTTTTACACCGGCGGCTCCGGCAATGATTTTTTGAGCCGCCGTCATCGGGCATTCCCGAACTTCAACCGTATTTTCGGTATATGGCAAAGGATATGTTTTTCCCAAAATTTTTTGCGCCGCCATTGTCAAAATCCGCCCCATACGGAAATTTGTCGCCCCGCACACGCGCAGCATATCGAAGTCGTTTCGCGTCAATGCAGGAAACTCTGCGACTTTGTCACCGTTTTCGGAAAGGATCAGCCCCTTTTTCCACAAAACACGGACGATTTGCCCCGTCCGCAGCGCATCGGTATTTGTACGGACAATAATAGATCCCATATCTTCGGCCGTTTTTGCAAAAATCGGGCCTAAAACCCGTCCGGCAAAAATCACCGCGCGCGTTTTTTTATCCGGCAGAAAACGAGTATCTTCATTTTCGATGCCGATGTTCCATTCGACATTATTCATACCGGACTTTCTCGAAGAACTTGTCCCGATCTTATCTGCCGCCAAAGCAACGGGTATCATCGGATGCGCCGCCTTTAATGCGTTCAGTTCGTCCAGCAATTCCTTGTTCATAAAATAATGCTTGCCATGGAAAGGGATATCCGTGCGCGTATGTCCGCCTTTGGAATGGGAAAGAAAATCGGTAGAAGCTTCAATCTCATCAGGAATTTTAAATACGACCAGCTTTGTTTCCGATTCAAATTCGGAACGTTTGGAAAACCATTCCGCCTTTGCCCATGACTCCAACAGTTTTAACGCATGTTTGCTGCCCGTTCGATACAATCGCGCGATATCCGTAATTGCCTGATGAATCAATACCAGACGGGACAAAACCTCAACCACCCGATCTGCCGTTTTTTGTTTGGTCAGCAGATCAATCAAAACAGAAATATTATGTCCGCCCCTCATATAGCCCAGATGTTCAATCGCCTGTTCGGGCGTCAATCCTGAAATATTGATTTTTTCCAAAGCGACCCGCCCCAAAAATCCCGCTTTGATTTTCGCGGCGTCACCCGTTCCGGCGGGAATGCGGTTTAACAATAAAGACAAAACCTTGTCTGTCCATTCCCCTTTTTCCAACAATTCGACGCATGCCGCCGTTTGTTCGGCATTTAACGGCAACGGCGGCAATCCGTCCTGCCTGCGGGATAAAGTTCCGTCTTCGGGATGTTTTGAATCAAACGGCAAAGGCGTTTCATAAGCCTTTTCATATGCTTGTAAAATTTCTTCGGCTGTCATTATTTGTCTTCTTTTTAAGGAACAATCAAACCGTACAAAGGCGGATCAGACATTTTGATCAATTTCAAACCATCTTTGTCTTTGGAAAAAGTCAAAGTAGTTTCTCCGCTTTGATTGTCTATGCCGTATCGGGGTGATCTGGCGCTTCTGAAATAATAAACGGAAACTTGATAATCGCCCGTTTTTTCATCAATGATCGTCTGAAATACGGATGTTCTGTATTCCACTTCGGCAAAACCGGCAAAATCATTTTCCACCGCAATCTGAAAATCATCCCGTTTGCCTTGATAACTCGGGCTGATAAAACTCATAAACGTATTCAGTTCTTTATCTTTATAGGCCTGATTCATCCGGCTTAAAGTTTTTCCGACTTCGGCGGAAGGATCGAAAATGGCGCAGCCGGAAAGCAAAAATAAAAACAACAGCGCTAAATGCTTCATCGTCATTTCCTGTTTATTGAGCTTCCGGCGTTTTTTGTTTTGCGGCAAAATCCTGCAAAGCCGTCATTACCGTTCTCGTAAAAATAAGTTGTTTTTTATTCAGTTCGGATTGTTTTGACTTAGGATAAGTGTAACGGATACGCACATAAGACATCAGCTCTTTATTTGCGCCCAAAACCAAAAAAGATTTTTTGGTTTCTTCTTTTTGAGAAAACTGCACGTCAGCTTCCAGAACCTGATATTTGACGCCTTTCCATCGAAAATCACGCTGTTTTTTTGTCCCGATTTTCACATTCGCATACAACCCCGCATCCTGATGCGCCTGAATTTCCTGCAAATGCTTATCCATCAAAACTTCCAAAGCAGGACTGACTTCTTCGGAAACACCGAAGTTTTGATTATTGTAAACAAAAACGGTTGCCATCATATCATCATTGACATAAACGCGCACGAAGCCTGCCCCGCGTTGATTTTTTTCGCGATCAGCCACAGGTTCGGCAGATTTAAAGCCCGCTATTTCCTCCGGCAACGCCTGTGTCGCAATTTTCTGCGTTTCGGTTACGGCGGCCTGCACTCTTTCCGTCAAAGATAATCTGACCATGTCGGATTGGACGATCGGCGTTTCCGTTTGTTCCCCCGCCGCACATGCCGACAGCAATACTGTTGCCGCACAAATTTTCAAAGCCGTTTTCATTCGATTTTCCCCAACTGTTTTTTTTATTGTTTGCATTTTAACAAAAACGCATACTGAATCAAGCGGTTCTTTCAACTTTTCAGTTTTGCGCGCGCAACCGTAAAAACAGGCAGGTTTTCGGGGGTTAAATTTTTGAAAAAAGTTTTCGGAATGAAAATGCTTTGTCCTATGCGTCCGGGCGAAAGAACCGATACTTCTTTTTTAGTAAAACCGTCTATAATTCGTGGCACGGCAACCGGCACGCTTTCAAAACGATCGGGAGGCAGGAAGTAAAGCACATCTCCCGCTTCGATTTTTTGATAAATAATCAGTTCCGCTCCTTGTTCCGTCCAAGAGGAAATAACGCCGGCGTTACGCCATTTCCCTAAACTTTGCGTCGTTTCATAATTTTGGGCCGCCGCATCGGGAACACCGTTGAAAAAAGCGGTAGTATATCCCCTGTTTTGCAGCGTGTCCAACTCCGTCTGATACTTTTCAAAACGCCAATCGTCAGGATTTTCAAACCAATCGTCGATCGCGTGACGGTAAGCTCTTGCCGTCTGCGCGACATAGTAAGGCGTTTTGTTGCGTCCTTCGATTTTTAACAAATCAATGCCGGCTTCCAAAATTTTATTCAGATACGGCATCAGACATAAGTCTTTGGAATTAAGGATATACGTCCCTCGGTCATCTTCCCAGATCGGCAGAAATTCGCCCGGACGATGTTCTTCCTCCAGATAAATCTTGTATTTCCAACGACAAGCATGCGCGCATTTGCCGCGATTGGCACTGCGTCCCGTCATAAATGAAGACAGCAGACACCGCCCCGAATAGCTCATGCACATCGCGCCGTGAATGAACATTTCGATTTTCATATCGGGGATTTTTCGCTTGATTTCGCAAATATCCTCAAACGGCGTTTCACGGGACAACACACATACCTTTGCCCCCAAAGACCGCCAGAAATCAACCGTCAGCCAAGACCCGACATTGGCTTGAGTCGAAACATGCAAAGGAATATCCGGCGCATGTTCTTTCATAAACATAAACACGCCGGGGTCGGAAATGATCAATCCGTCGGGCCGCAATTCGTTGACCGTTTCGGCAAATTCCGCCAGCCGTTCAACGTCACCGTTTCGGGAAAACAGATTCAATGTCAAATAGACTTTTTTGTTTTGTCCGTGCGCTTTCCCGATTGCCTGCGCCAAGGTATCCGAATCAAAACCACCGCCTGCCCGCAGCGACAAAGACGGCAGTCCGCAGTAAACGGCATCCGCCCCGTAAAGAAAAGCGGTTTGCATCGCGTCAAATGTTCCGGCGGGCAAAAGCAGTTCGGGCTTTTTCATCTTATTTTCCTTATCGCACAATTACCGTTCGTCCGGACAGGCTTTCCTCTTCGCCGTTTTGTCCGACAAACACCGCTTGTACTGTATGACTTCCGCGTTCAATACGCCACAGAAAAGTATCCTCTTTTCCTTTGAAAGTTTCTTTGTCGTCAACGCGCCAAACGACGACGGCCTCATCCGGCACACAGGAAACGGAAAACGGGTATTGCTGATATTCCAAAGGAATACGCGGGTCAATCGCCAGCATCACGCCGTTTTCAGGCGAAGTCACAACACAGTCGGGCGCTTCGGTTTGATATGTTTCTTCAACGGTCGGGTCAAAATACTCCGTTTTGCCGTTAACGATTGTTTTTTCCAGCTCGGGCGACAATTCCAACGCGCCGGAAGTCCTGATTTTATTCAGCTCCGTAAAAATCGACCGAAGCAGCAGAGCGGGACCGACCGCACCAGTCACGTCGCTCATCGGTTCATAGTTCAGATTGCCCATCCACACGCCCGCGACAAAGTCCTTGTTATACCCCATCGCCCAGGCATCCCTATATCCGGTTGACGTTCCCGTTTTCACCGCCGTCTGCACGGGGAAATTCAGCACGCTGTCCGTTCCGAATTCCAACTGCCTTGCCAACGGATCGGACAGGATATGCCCGATCAGCGTCGCCGCCGTTTCGGGCAGAACACGTTTTTCCGAAGGCGTTTGCTGCATTTTATAAGCTCTCAGCGTTTTTGCCGTTCCGCCGTTTGCCAACATCAAATACGATTGCGTCAATTCAAACAAAGTCACTTCCGCATTGCCCAAAGCCAACCCTTCGCGGTAAAAATCGGCAGGCTTGTTAAAATGCGAGAAACCAAGGCTTTTTAAAAAATCATAGTATGTTTGAACGCCGATAAATTCGATTGTTTTTAACGCGGGAATGTTCAGCGAATTGCCCAAAGCCTGCCGCAAAGTCACGTTGCCGTAATACGTCCGGCTGTAATTTTTGAAATGATGCACGCCCTGCCCGACGGCGCGGGAAAAGGGAGCGTCCTTGATTTTGGTCGAAGCCCGCATACCTTTGGTCAAAGCCAAGCCGTACAATAAAGGCTTTTGTGCGGAAGCGGGCTGTCGCGGCACTAAAACGGCATTGATCGTTTTCGTGCTGGGATTTAATGTTTCCGATGCCCAAGCCAAAATTTCCCC
>JAFVEJ010000054.1 GCA_017476085.1 Alphaproteobacteria bacterium | reverse complement strand
CGACACTCGGCCATCTCAAACAGCCGCTGCCTGTATATCTCTTTCCTTCATTACTTATTCACTCTGCTTAATAACTCCGCTCCCCTCGGCGCGCAAAAATGAGGTATATACCCTCCGATATTCCTATGTCAATACATTTTTTATATGATTTTTTAATTTAGTTATGTTATTTTTCACGCAAGATTTTTTTGGGACTTTTTTTATGTCTGCGCCTAAGATCATCAGTCAATATATTATTCGTCAGTTTATGATGTCGTTTTTTGCGGTCATGCTGGCTTTAGGAGCGGTTATTCTGCTGTTTGACGTCATTGAGGTGATGAAAAAAGAAGCCCTGTCTTCATTTGGCTTCGGGAATATTTTGACATTAGGATTATTAAAATTACCCAACATGATTTTAACAATCCTGCCTTTTATTGTTCTGATTGCCTCTATTATTGTTTTCCGCCGACTGACCAAAAGCCATGAACTTGTTATTATTCGTGCGGCGGGACAATCCGCTTGGCAGTTTATCACCCCGCTTTTAGCGACTTCTCTTATAATAGGTTTCTTTTCTGTCGCCGTTTTCAATCCGTTTTCCGCGGCAATGCTCGGCAAGTATCAAAGATTGGATGATGCGCGCAAAGGAACACCGCGTATTTCCAGATCTCAGGGATTGTGGCTGCGCGAACATAGAGATGGCAAGATGTATGTTTTGCATGCACAAGGCATTCTTCAGGAAAAATATGAACTGAATTTAAAGAACATCAGTATTTTAATTTTTTCCGATCAAAATGTTTTTTTAAAACGAATCGACGCCGTAAAAGCTGTTTTAAACAAGGGCTTTTTCGAATTAAGCGACGCCAAAACTTATGAAAACGGAAAAACGATTGAAAAACAAGAACTTTTGAAAATCCCGACCGAATTAACCTTAGGAAAAATACAAGAAAACTTTGCGTCTCCCGAAACTATTTCTTTTTGGGATTTGCCGGAGATTATCTCTTTCTTTGAAAACTCCGGATTTTCTGCCCATTCGCACAGACTGCACCTGCATTCTTTGCTGGCCTCACCTTTTTTATTAATGACGATGATTTTAATTTCCGCCGCTTTTACGGTTGATCCCAACCAACGCAGAGGCGGCGGCGCACTGAAAATATCCAGTGCAATTATCAGCGGTTTTTTATTGTATTTTATGACACGAATCACCTACGCTTTGGGTTTTTCGACAGCTTTGCCGGTCGCGTTTGCGACATGGAGTCCGATCCTGATTTTTGCATTCATCAGCATTTCTGTTTTGCTGCACCAAGAAGACGGTTAGTTTTTTTACAAAAGAGTCGGCAGCTTTGTAAAATCATCAAACAAAAGTTCCGCGCCGCTTTGCGTTAATTGCCGGCCGCGTTCCGGCGTACAGTGAGAACCGCCGATAAAGCCGTACACATGCATTCCGGCAGCTTTAGCGCCGATAATACCGGAAGTGCTGTCTTCAATTACAACACATTTATCCGGCTGTACTTTCATCCTTTCCGCCGCATAAAAAAACAGATCCGGAGCAGGCTTTCCGTTTTTGACAAAATGGGAACTAAACACCGTTTCATCCGGAAACCACGGCCTTAATCCCGTTGCATCCAAGCACATATTCAGGCGCTTCGGACGACTGCCGGAAGCAATACACATAGGAATCGAAAGCATCGGAAGCGTTTCCAAGACTCCGGGAATCGTTTTCAATTCCCGGATCATAATCGATTCGGTCGTTTCATTGACTTCATCCAAAAAACCATCGGGAATATGATATCCGTATTCTTCTTCGACCAAAGAACAAATTAATGTTCCCGTTTTGCCCGTATATTTTTCCATAATATCCCGAGCGGGGACAGTCATTCCATGCTTAGCGAAGACATCTGACCAAATTTGGCATCCCATTGTTTCGCTGTCCACAAGCACACCGTCAAAATCAAAAATAATTAAATCAATCCCAGACATTTTCATCCTCCTCCGGCGACGCTTCGCCCAAAGCCTTTACAGCCGTTTGATAAGAGAACCCGGCGCGGGCTAAAACCGCCAGATCCTTTTTGCGAAAAAGCGAACGATCTTCTTCGGAGCGCAAAAAACCGAGCTTTTTTTTCTTCACCAGCAAAAGAGCCGCTTCCAGTTCCGCATCGGCGGAAAAACCGTCTTTTTCGCCCAGCGCTTCTTTTTGTATTTCCGGGGAAACACCGGATTGAGTCAATTTCTGACAAATATAGCGTTGGGATTTTCCCGCTTTTCTGTATTTTTCCGTTATTGAAAAAGCGAAACGTTTATCATCGACATATCCCAGCCGCTGCATTTCCGCTATAACGGAGTCGATCCACTCCTGTGCTTTAACCGGCATCACGACACCTTTTTTTTCGGCGCGCAGGATTCTGCGACGCAGCACCTGCCGAAGATTTTCAGACGAGCTTTCATATCGCTCCAAATAGTATAAGGCGATATTCATTAATCGTTTTTGTGTAATCGGCTTAACGAAAGGTTTCGATTCCGGCACAATCGCATTTCCCTTAAACAACCTAAAAAAAGACCTTGATTTTTATAATGGAATTTTAAATCTTTTTAAAGAAAGATATCTCATTATTTAGAAAATTTAAGAGATTATGTATGACTGACGCGACCACAGACATTGTTTGTCCGTTTTTAATCGACTCCGGCTTAACCAGAGGCCAAGCCGTACGCCTGCAAAAAACGCTGGATACAATTATTTCTCAGCACAATTATCCCGAGCCTATCGGGATTTTGATCGCACAAAGCGCTCTTTTAACGGCGCTGCTGGCTTCGATCATTAAATTTGACAGCGTTTTTACCCTGCAAATTCAAGGCAGCGGCCCTGTTTCCATGCTGGCCGTCGATATGACGGCCGACGGCAAAATGCGGGGATACTCTCGTTTTGATGAATCTGCCGTCGATACGGCATATAAAGAAATTCTGGAAAAAAATTCTGATTTTGTTTCTTCTTTCTTTAAAGAGGGAACTTTATCCTTTCATGTGGAAATGAAAGATCAGAGCTATCAAGGCATCACCGCTTTGGATCAGCCGACTTTGGCCGACTGCGTATTAGCTTATTTCAAACAATCGGAACAAATTGCCACGGCTTTGAAAATCTAAGTCGCCCCGCCAAGTCAGACAGGGAAAGGCTGGATCGGATCGGCTTTAATGCTGCAGCGGCTGCCGGTTGATAAAAAAATTTCCGAATCTTTTCAGGAAAATGAAATCGACGATTTATGGGAAACTGCCGTTATTTTGCTGCATTCCGCCACAAAAGAAGAAATGCTGGACGAAAATCTTTCTCTTGAAAAATTGCTGTATCGTTTATATCACTCAAATAATTTACACTTTTTTATCCAAAAGTCGATACAATTTGGTTGCCGATGTTCAAAAGACAAGGTAATAAAAATGTTAAAGAGTTTTTCTGAACAGGAGCAACAAGAAATGGCCGTTGACGGAAAAATAAAAGTTGATTGCCAATTCTGCGGAAAAAGCTATATATTAACATCCGAGGATTTATAATGCGGAAAAAAACGGAGGATCAACTACAATGTCTTTAAAGCCGTTACGCTTTTCTGTTTTAGCCGTCGGCGCTTTGCTGGCACAAGCTTGCAGCTCCGGTCCGAGTTATCGTTACGACTCGCAGACGCAAAATTATGCGCCCAGCAATCAGCAGTCTCAATACAATCAGCCGCAGGCTTATTCGGAAACGCCTTACATTCAGCGTGCGCCCGGCGATTCTCATCCGTTGCTGCCGCAAGGCAAAAAAATCCGTTTAAAAGCGGAAGACATTAAATTTATCTCCAGCTACAATCTGCCGACCAGAGCGCCAAACGTCGATCAGTTAATGTTGGTTTATCCGGAACAGATCATTCACAAGTGGGCGACCAACCGTTTCGGCGTTGACAAGACACCCGATCGTCATGTGCGTTTTCTGATCATTGACGCCAGCATCGTTGAAGAAAGAATCTATACGGGCGGCTCTTTGAACAAATCGGCCAAGCATAAATACATCGGCCGCTTCGAAATTTCACTGCAGATCACGGACAGCGAAGGCCGGGTACTCAGTGAAACGCGGAAATCAGCCGACAGCCGCGATTTGCCCGAATCGGAAACCGTTATTGATCAGGAAGCTTCTTTTGAAGCGCGCGAAAAACTGTGGATGGGTATGACTTATGATTTGTTGAAACGCCTGTCCGTTCAGTTGGAACAGGAATTATCCACGCAAAGTTTTAACGAATTTATCGACAGATAACACAGAATTGCGGGTGTAGCTCAATGGCAGAGCAGCAGCTTCCCAAGCTGAATACGAGGGTTCGATTCCCTTCACCCGCTCCATAAAAGAAACCGCCATCCGGCGGTTTTTTTTTATGGTTTCGCGGGGACGGAAGCGAACCCGAGTACGAGGGCACGCCAAGCAAAAACAGCAACAACTTGCTATTTTTGTCTGCAAGCACAATGAGCCTTTGTGAACCAAGCGGACTGTGCGGGTGAACATTAGGCGTAATTGAGAAAAGATGAACCGACGGCGAACGTCACGCAGAGCAAAGCCCGAGCGACCGGCTTGACCGGTGAGTGAAATGAACTTTCCCTTCACCCGATCTCCCCCCCTTTCATCGAATTCAACAATACGGATTTATCCGCATATCCGGCCGATCTGATTTTCCGCCGCACGCAAAATGCCTTCCACGTCCGCGCCGACCAGATCAAGATTTTCCGCTTTGACGCAGGAAACCTCCCGTATTCCGTAAAAATTTTGCGCCAAAGATTTGATATAGCCGAAACCGGCGTCTTCATTAAACATCGGACCGCCTGCCGTAGTTACATAAATCAGTTTATCCGCTTTGCACAAACCATACGGCCGGCCCTCGTCATTATACGCAAAAGTCAGTCAGATCACACT
>JAFVEJ010000053.1 GCA_017476085.1 Alphaproteobacteria bacterium | reverse complement strand
CAGAAAACTGATGAAAACGGCAACCACGGCAGCTGTCAGCGTGCTGAACAGATAGAGTGCGATGATTTTACGAAATCTTTTCCCTTCGCTGTTTGAAGCGTTAACCAAAGCGCTGATCACCAATACCATTACCAATGCCGGCGCAACGGCTTTTAATGCTTCGATAAAAGAGCTTCCGAATAGGTTAAGGATTTCAAACTGCGGCAAAAACAAACCGGTTAAGGTACCGATAACTAAACCGATAATGATTTGTCCGACCAAACTGATATTTTTAAAGAAAGACATGATTTTTCCAATTTTATAAAAACAATCGTTAGCAATGCTTTCTTAACCGATACGGGCAGCGATTCCGCTTTGTTTTTATCGGGACCGTAATCGCTTTCCGTAAAATCGGTTAAGAACTTTTTTCAGATTTCTTTTTTAGCGGTTATATTTTCAATTTTCTGAATTCTTCCAGTTCCTCAACCGTGTTGATATCCGCGGGAGCTGCTTCGTTCAGTTTGATTTTATCGACAATTAACGCCTGGATATGATAACCGTTTTGCAAAAAGCGCAGCTGTTCCAGCTTTTCGCGTTTTTCCAAAACAGCTTCTTTCATTGTCGGAAATTTTTTCAGGACGCTTGTTTTGAAAACATAAATTCCGATATGGTGATAATAATCCTGATACGCACATTTTTCGGCATCGCGGATATACGGAGCCAAAGCACGGGTGAAATATACGGCGCGTCCCTGCGTTTCACCTTTTTCCAATCCCATAACGATTTTAACGTTATTCGGATTTTCGGCGTCTTTCAATGTTTTGAAAACCATGCCGCAGGTCGCAATGTCGCAGTCGGTTTCTTCGATGATTTTGATCAGGCGATTGTTAATAGCCGGATCGACGTTGATGTTGTCGCCTTGGAAGTTGACGGCGATGTCATACTTGGTGCCGTCGGGGTCTATTTCTTTCAAAGCGATGGCGATTCTGTCCGTGCCGGAAGGCAGGTTCGGGTCTGTCAGAACGCATTTCGCGCCGAATTTTTCGGCCTCTTGCATAATTTTTTCATCGCCGCATGCGATGCAGACATCTCCGTCGATCGCCGCTTTGACGTTTTCATAAACGCGTTGAATCAGCGTTTTGCCGTTAATGTCCAGCAAAGGTTTGTTCGGCAGACGGGTGGCGGCCAGTCTGACAGGAATCATTGTGATTACTTTACTCATAGTTGTCCTCTTTTATTATTTTTGGGAAAAAAGCCATTTTTTAAATTCGTCCAGACTATGCATTTCCGGAATCCAGTTTAATTCTTCGGGCAGGTCGGACGTAAATTCACAGCGGTAGCGCACGGGGTGCGCTCCGACGTTAATCGCGGCATATTGATTATAGATACGGTCGTCAACCAGGACGGTTTCTTCCGCTTTCAGACCGTATTTTGCGAAACATTCCTTCAACATATCTTCTTTAGCGGTATCGTGCATAAATTTGCCGTGCTGCACACATTCTATTGTGAGAAAATCGGTAACGTCTTTCAGCAGTTCGTTCAACAGTTTCTTTTTTGTTTCCACGTTGAACGTGGCGGAAAGCGTGAATTGCTTATATCCTTTTTCGTTCAATTCCTTCAGAGTTTCAACGACGTGCGGATACAGCGGGCGGTTATTGAAGAATTCGGGCGAATGGCAAAAGTCATAATCCATTTGTTCGCCTTTTTCAGGATGGGTTTTCAATTCCAAAGCGCCGTATTTCGGAACGATCGGCAGAACTTTTGGCAAATCCTCCCATTTCAAGTCGGCATAGTCGTTTCTATAGTTCGGATGATGTGTCAAAAAGTTGTAATAGGCGTAATTCAGATTTGCCAGAACACCGTCCACATCCCAGAAAATGTTTTTAATTGTCATTGTGTCCTCCTTTTCAAATTTTTTATAGGTATAGAATGAGAATTTCTCGGATGCAAGGCTTTATTCGACAGCTTCGCCGAATAAGTCGTATTCGTCCGCGTCGGTGATTTTGATTTTTATAAAATCGCCGGCCGCAACAGGAGTTCGGGAAACGAAAAAGACTTTGCCGTCCACATCAAATCCGTTAGAAAAATCACGGCCGATAAACAGTTCTTTTTCCGGATCAAAACCCTCGCATAATACGTCGCGGGTTTGACCGATGACGGTTTGCTGATGTTCGAAACTGATTTGTGCCTGTGCTTCCATTAAAGTTTCGTAACGTTGCTGTTTAATTTCTGGCGCAATTTGATCCGGCATATCGAACGCGGGCGTTCCTTCCTCGCGAGAGTAGGCAAACGCCCCCAAACGGTTCAGGCGGGCGGTTTTTACAAAATCAAGCAATTCGCTGAACTGTTCGTCCGTTTCCCCCGGAAAACCGACGATGACCGTCGTCCGGATGACCAT
>JAFVEJ010000052.1 GCA_017476085.1 Alphaproteobacteria bacterium | reverse complement strand
TATGACGCTGGGCAATGCTTTGCGCCGTGTTTGCTGTCGTCTTTGCAGGGGGCTGCCGTTACGGCGATCCACATTGACGGCGTATTGCATGAATTTTCTTCCATTCCCGGCGTTCGCGAAGACGTTTCCGATATTATTCTGAATATCAAAATGTTGGCTTTGCGTTATGACGGCGAAGGAACGCGTCGTATGACTTTAAAGGCGGAAGGTCCGTGCGAAGTGACGGCCGCTATGATCGAAACGGGACATGATGTTGAAATCATGAATCCGGATCTGGTGATCTGCACTTTGGACAAAGACGCCGTCTTGAACATGGAATTGACGGTCGGTACGGGCAAGGGATATGTTCCCGCGTCCGCGAACAGACCGGAGGATTGTCCGATCGGCTTGATCCCGGTGGACTCGATCTTCAGTCCGGTAACGCGCGCCGTTTATCAGATTGATAATGCCCGCGTCGGTCAGATTACAAACTACGACAAACTGTCTTTGACGGTTGAAACGAACGGAACGGTTTCTCCGGAAGATGCGGTCGCTCTGGCGGCTCGCATTTTGCAGGAACAACTGAAATTGTTCGTCAATTTTGAAGAACCGGAAGAAGACGTTGAAGCCGAAAAGAAAGACGAATTGCCGTTCAACCGCAATTTGCTGCGCAAGGTGGACGAATTGGAATTGTCCGTCCGTTCCGCAAACTGCCTGAAGAACGACAGCATCGTCTATATCGGTGATCTGGTTCAGAAGACGGAAGCCGAAATGCAGCGTACGCCGAATTTCGGACGCAAGTCGTTGAATGAAATCAAAGAGGTTCTGGCTCAGATGGGCTTACATCTCGGTATGGAAGTGGTCGGTTGGCCGCCTGAAAATATCGAAACGCTGTCCAAAGGTCTGGAAGAGCCGTTTTAAACAAATTCCCGTTCGGGAGAACGGGGCTGCGGCATACGGAGTCTCTGATATTCACGGTGGATTTTATAGAATACGGTGTCGAAGTCGGATTTATCGGTTTCGTGCGCGAAACCATGATAGGAGGATAAAATGAATCATCGTAACAGTAAGCGTAAGCTGAATAAAACGTTTTCACACCGCCGCGCGATGTTTGCCAATATGGCCAACGCGCTGATCAAACATGAACAAATTAAAACCACGCTGCCCAAAGCCAAGGAACTGCGTCCTGTCTTTGAAAAGCTTATCACTGCTGCAAAAGTCGGTGATTTGCACAAGCGTCGTCAGCTGATCTCGTTCCTGCGTGATGAAAAAATGGTGGAAAAGCTGATCGTGACGTTGGCTCCCCGTTACAAAGACCGTCAGGGCGGCTATGTCCGTGTGTTGAAAGCCGGTCTGCGTTACGGCGACTGCGCTCCGATGGCTTTTATCGAACTTGTTGACCGCGATGTCAAGGCGAAAGGCTTGGATTCCGGTCCGGTTCAGGTTAAAGAAGAAGCTGAAGAAGCAAAATAGATTCGATTGTAGATCGGAAAAGGGGCAGGTTATTTTAATCTGCCTCTTTTTTTGTCTAAAATCGAAAAACTTTGTTGAAAAAAAACGTTCGCCGTTTTATCATCTCTACTAATGATTTTTTACGGAGATTGAAAATGGGATTAAGTTTTTTACGTTCTTCAAAAAAGAAAGATTTAAGTCCGGAAGCGAAAAAGTTGCTGGACGCTTATATGGCAGGTGCTAAACAGGAAATAGGTTTCGTTGAAAAGAACGATGCTTACTGGAAAGCGGAAAAATACGCTTCCGATTTCTTTAAATCCGGAAAAGCTGACACGCTGACATCGAAGGATGTAAAGTTGATGGAAAAGCAGGTCGCCAAGGAATTGAGGCAGTACGGTTTGAAAGAACGCCTGAATTATGCTTCGAACACAAAAGCTAAGGGAGATAGGGCATTTGTTGATTTAGGATTAAAAGCAGCCGGATTCTCCGTTTTGGGAGCGGCAAGCGTGGCTTTGGATCCTGAATTGGGAGGGCCGGTTCTTTTAGCCGGCTATGCAGCGTTGGCTGTTGAAACGGCGGTTCGCTGCGCCAGTTGGCCGAAGGATGACGCGCAGGCTAAAAAAATCGAAGATTATACGGAACTGAAACACGCCCAGTTAGCTTTAAAACAGCTGAAGCGCGAGATAGGATTTAAAGAATCCTATGATCGCGATGTCAAGCGGGCGGAAAAAATTGACGCCTATAAAGACGAAGTCAAAAAGCTGTTCGCGGCCGGATACGGTCAACCAAGCGGCGGACTGGTTCAGGCGCCGGTTATGGCGGCTAAGCTGAAAAATCAGGGCCGTTAAAAATTTATTTTTAGAAAAAGTCCTCTGATGAAAATCAGAGGGCTTTTTGTATGTGAAAAAACGATTGGCTGTGCCGCATGCCGTTGGAACTGTGTTGCCGGAACAGTTTTATCCGCTTATTTGCTAACGAGTCGTTTTTTATTTTTCTTCAAATATTCCTGATATTCCCATTCGACAGGATCTTGGTTTTCAAAACGTTCGGCAAGTTTCTTTTTAATCTGTTCCGCACAAATAACATGGCGGGCTTGTTTCTCTTCAATGACCGTTGCAGCTTTCCAGTTCGGCCATCCGGCCATGGCGGCCACAAGTTCCAAAGCTTTGTGATGAGGGATGTTCAGCTTTTTTTTCAGCTTTCTGGCTTTTTGTTTCAACATTTCCAGATAAATTTGCCGCGCGCTTTTTTGCTTTTTCAGCAATCGCTTGTATATTTCCGGTATATAAAAATCGGGAACAAAACGGATATTAAATTCCATTTGCGGAAAAGGACGCCGGAAGTGTTTGCAAAAAATATCCTCGACGCCTTTTTTGCGGGAATCCAAAACTAAAGTGCCGTCCGAAAACAAAACGAAATTTTCCCTGTCCGGAGAAATATATTCATCCGAAGGATCGGGAATCGTTACGCTGACACAAGCGCGTCCGTCCAGCAAAGAGTCGATGAAGGCCTCCATTTCCTGTTTTTCGCCGTCCGAAGGTGTCGTTTGGACATTCAGACGCTTTGAAGCGTCTTGAGGCGATAAGTACCAATCGTATTTCACGGCTGTATCGTATAAGGCTTCCAGATAGGATTCCGGCACATATATGCGTTGAAGGAACAGGAAATGTTCGGTTCTGCATTCGTGTTTGAAATCGTAAATCTTCAACGGATCGTTGATGCCGGTCTTATCGGCGTATTTGTCGGATACGAAAAAACGTCCGTCCGAAAACAAAGCCAGAATTTTGCGGTATTCCGGCGGCGTGCGTTCGTCTTTGCTGGCAGTCAGAAGAACGTTCCCGTTTTCAAAACAGTCGCGGACAAATGTTTCCTTGTCCGGCAGGGACGTTGCGTAGAGGTCTTCCTGATAGGGGTGCTTTTGTCTGGCAAATGCGGAAATATCACGCAGAAAAGCATCGTATTCCCGATCCATAAGATTTCTCGGGCCGTATTCCCTGACGATTTGACAGCCGTAACGGATCAGCATGTTTTTTATCCGGCTCAGGCCGATTCGTTTTTCGTCTTCGGAATAAAATCTGTGCAGCAAAGTTCCGTCCGAAAAATAATGAAACGGCGGAGTGTAGCCGCCATCCGGACAGAAACGGGCTGTTTTTGATAAAATCAGAGCGGGGGCGGCAGGGTTCTTTTTTTGATATTCGCGCTGCAGGGCCTTTGCAAATTTGAAGGCTTCCATCAGTTCCAGCGGGTCAAACGTCAAGCAATCACCCCGTTCAAACAGGGCGATGATCGTGTTTTCATTCAAATCAAGAGAGGTGTCGGTCATTGCAAAAACTCCTTATCGGGAAAAATATTTTGATGCCTGCCTGTCAAAAATTCCCTTTTAAAGAGTTTTGATTGCATCCGATATAAAAAATAAGGTTTTCCCGTCCGGGTTCGCCTGAAGGCAGGCAGCAAGCGCAAACCATCACTTTAAGTTTATGTTAGAACATAATGATAATAGATTCAATATAAACTTAACAATATGATATAAAAATGATAAAGCGGCCGGACAAAGAAAAAGTTTCGTAAGCGATCAGCTCGCATGTCAATGATTTTATCATATTGAAAAACGTTTTTTGTTGCGCTAAACCGTTCAAAGAATGATTGAAAAAAGGCAAAGATAATGATTACGTTCTTTATAGGTTTGGTTATTTTATTCGTCGGCGGATTCTTTTATTCCCGCCGCGTTGACAACATCTTCGGGCCGGACGACAGGAAAACGCCGGCATACACGATGGAAAACGGCGTTGATTTCGTTCCGATGAGCAAAAAGCAAAACGCTTTGATCCAGTTTTTGAATATTGCCGGAACGGGACCGATCTTAGGGCCGATTCTGGGCATTCTGTTCGGGCCCGTCGCGTTCATTCTGATTCCGATCGGCAATATTTTCGGCGGCGCCGTGCACGATTATTTTTGCGGTATGATTTCAATGCGTCATAACGGCGAACAGATGCCGCAGTTGGTGAAAAGGTATTTGGGACCTAAAACCTATAACGTTTACAACGTCTTTTTGTGCTTGGCTTTATTCTTGGTCGCCGCCGTGTTCCTCTATCTGCCGGGGGAT
>JAFVEJ010000051.1 GCA_017476085.1 Alphaproteobacteria bacterium | reverse complement strand
GTTCCGTGCGGCGATGAAAAAGAACGTGACGTTGGTCAACGCGATCGGAAACGGGGTGGGGGACGATAAATCCGTTTATCCGTATGTGCCGCAGATGATCGAATTTTATTTGGGCGAAAAGCCGATCTTGTCCAATGTGCCGACCTATACGCTTGCCAAGCCGGACGACTGCAAATACGTTTTGGAACATATAGGCGAATTGGTCATTAAGGAAACGCACGGTTCGGGCGGATACGGCATGCTGATCGGCCCCAAAGCGACAAAAGCCGAAATTGAAACGTTTAAAGAAAAAATCAAAGAACATCCCGATCATTATATCGCTCAGCCGACTTTGACGTTATCTTCCTGTCCGACACTGCAGGCAGAAGGCGTTGCGCCGCGCCATGTCGATTTGCGGCCGTATGCGCTGATGCAAAGCCCCGATAAAGTCGTTGTCGTTCCCGGCGCATTAACGCGAGTCGCTTTGCGGAAAGGGTCTTTGGTTGTCAATTCGTCTCAGGGCGGCGGAACAAAGGACACTTGGGTTTTGGGCGCGTAAGGAGGGCTGAAAATGTTAAGCAGAACTGCCGACAACATTTATTGGATGGCGCGTATGGTTGAGCGCGCTCAGGATATCGTGCGCCTGTTGGAAGCCGCGTATCGTATGGAACAGCTGCCCGGCGGCGGTGCGGGATGGGATCCGATTTTGACAATTTCCGGTCAGATTGAAGGCTATAAAGCCAAGTATGACGATTTGACTTCCAAAAATGTCTTGAATTTTATGATTTTTGATCTGGACAATCCGTCCAGCGTTTTTTCCTGCATTCGTTCCGGTCGGGAAAACACGCGTTCCGAACGCAGCATTCTGCCCGAGGATATGTTTGAAAGCATTAATACGACTTGGATCGAATTGCAGGGGTTGTACTATGATTCTTTGGAACGCAGAGGCTTTCGGGAATTTTTTGAATGGGTCAAGGACAGAACGGAACTTTTCCGCGGCCAGACCGTTTCTTTAATGGTCTATGACGACGCGTTTCAATTTGCCAGAATGGGAACGTATATTGAGCGCGCGGACTTTACGGCGCGCCTGCTGGACGTCAAATATCACATTCTTTTGCCGCCGAACGCCGCAGACAAAGGATTGATCGACTACTATCAATGGGGCGAACTTTTGCGTTCCGTCGGCGGTTGGCATGCTTACCGCAGTATCTACAAAGAAGCTCCCGTCCCTTCCAAGATCGCGGAAATGCTGATTTTCAGTCCCGTCTTTCCCCGCGCGATGAACAGCGCTTACGGTGAGATCGTTACAAGTTTGAGCGCTCTTCGCCCGAATACGCGGTCTTTGAAATTGGCTTCGCAGGAACATGCTTTTTTGCGTACAGGGACTTTGGCCGGCATCTTAAAGTCCCGTTCTTTGCACGACTTTTTAACGGACTTTATCGGGTTTACGGCCGATCTGTCCGATCAGATTCGCTCTGACTTTATGCTATAAAACACGATTTTATAGGTCAATCGGTTCGTCGGTGCGATGCTCGGCTGCGCTTCTGACCTTCTGCCGCTTGACTCTCTAAAATCGGTTTTTATGTTGTGATATCGGTTTGTCGGTTGCGATGCTCGGCCGCCGTGGTATAATTTTTATTAATATATCAAGGGAATTTTTATGAATCGTGCCGTCACCTTCAAATTAAAAAACGGTAAAATCGTTGTTATTCGCCGTCTTTGCAATACCGATTATGAAGCCGTAAAGGAATATTATACGGAATTTAATAAAGGTCCCGGCGCGAAAATGGTATTTGAATATCCCGGTGCTCCTATGGAAACAAAAGAATATTTGGTTCAAAAATGGGAAAATAAAAACAATTTATGTATTGCCGCCTTTGACGGAAACAAGATTGTCGGCTGTGCTCAAATCTGCAAAATAATGCCGGACAATCCGTATTCGGGACGTAATGCAATAACAGGAATGACAATGTTGGAAAAATATACGTCAAACGGTTTGGGTACGAAATTCGGCGCTTTTATCGAGAAATGGGCGCGCGAAAATAATGTTCATAAATTATCGGCGGAAACATTTCATAAAAACGTCCGTTCCATTGGCAATTTGTTGAAACAGGGTTATGAGTTCGTCGGTATTCTGCATGATGTCGCTTTCATCGAAGGTGAATGGTATCACCAATATAACTTTGAAAAGATTCTTGAAACGGAATTGCCGAAAATAGAAAAAAATAAAAAAGATTCTTAACAGACGGCAACATTCTTTTGGTGAAAAGTGCCGTATTTCTACGGCCAATAGAAAAAAAGACCGGATAAACACCGGTCTTTTTGGTCATACTTCTTGGAGGAAGTTAAATTACCGTGATTTGGTGTTATTTAAAGCTATCTGGACGACGGCTTCTTTAGCCTTTTCTTTTTCTTTCAGTTGAGCTTCGATTCTATCAACCGTTTTTGCCGCCGGCTGCCAACCGAAACGGATGCCGGTTTCTTTTTTGATCTTTTCAACGCGGTCCAAAACTTCCATATTCTTTTTTCCGGAGCGGACATTGTGCAGATAAGCGTTGATGTCATCCACATTATATTGTGAAGTGATGCCGATCAAAGCGCGATACGCTTCTGTAATATTGCGGTTGTCATAGTTTAAAGCTTTCAATTCGGGATTAAGTTCCGTCAGCTTGCCGATTTCTTTATTAAGATTTTTCAATGCTTCAGGCATTTGATCTTTCAACATTTCAGCGGCTTTTTGGCAATACGGATTGTCCGATTTCATATATTCGTCCGCGATGGAGTATCTTTGAAAAGCCTTGCGATAATCGTATTCGGCAAAAGGCGCTTCCTTTCCGTCAACGAACTTGTAGCGGCCGGCAATCCCCGTCAGACCGTATTCGTCTTCCATTCTGACAGCCTGCGCCAAATATCTGGGGCGGCCGTTTACCAAATAATTGCCTCCGCGGTCATAAGCGTTGTTCATATGGCGAGCGGCTTCTTCAACAGAAGTGAATCTTTCAAACATCATTTTCTTTGATCCCTCAAACTTTTTCTTTAGGCGAATGATAATCGGGAAAGATTGATGAGTCAAACTTTTTTTTAAAAGAAAATAGAAAAATCCGGAATGATTAAAGCGTTCAGACCTTTTCATTCAGGATTTTTTTGACGACTTTTTTCATCAGCGTAGAAAACGGGAATTCTTTAAATTGATCAATAGGGGAAAAAAATCCGTCGCTGTTTTCGGGCAAACGTGAAATAACGGTTCGAACGATCGTTAAGGTTAAATCAAAATGAGTGAAAACGTGCCGGACGGTTTTTTTTGTGACTTTCCAATTTGCTTCAAAAGGAAAAGATTTGTCTGTATTCCACGGCAATTCGGTTAAGCCGGAAAGCAGGCCTTTTTCCGTTCGTTTGCGCAGTAAAACTTCTTTGTTTTCGTTTTCAATCCAAAAAACATAGCCGGCTTTGGTTTCTTTTTTTAATTTTGTGATGTTGGGAATAATGTCCGCCAATCCTTCGGAGCAAGCGATACAATCTTTATTGAGGGGGCAAAAAGCGCATAAAGGGGATTTTGGAGTGCAGATGCCGGATCCCAAGTCCATCATTGCGGAAGCATGATCGGCGGGGCAGGCGGAAGTTTTTGTCAATTTATCAGCAAAAGAGTTGATTTGTTCCATAATTTCCGCAACGGGGGCTTTCCATCCTTTTAAACGGGTCAGAACGCGAATCACGTTTCCGTCAACAACGGTTTCGGGCAGATTAAAACCGAAAGCGGCGATCGCCGCCGAGGTATAAGGGCCTATTCCCGGAAGCTTTGATAATTTTTCCCGATCGGCGGGAAAGCGGCCGTCATATTTTTCAACCAAAGTTTTGGCGCATTCGTGTAATTTTCGGGCGCGCGTGTAATAACCCAATCCCTGCCATAGCATCAAAACATCGTCAATCGGCGCGGCGGCCAGAGTTTCGATATTCGGAAAGCGTTTTAAAAAACGTTCAAAATACGGTTTGACGGTTTTAACCGTTGTTTGCTGCAACATAATTTCCGAAATCCATACCTGATACGGATTGCTGTGTGCGCCGCCTTTGACGCGCCATGGCAGATCGCGTCCGTTTTTTTCATACCATTTTGCCAGTTTTTCGGTTACAGTCATAATATATTCCTTTTCTGGAAATTAAGGACGGGAATTATATCAAAATCAACTCTTATTTTTTGCGAGGGGCTATGCGGGGAATTATTTTGGAATTTGACATAAAATCCGATTCAGGGATTATCGGAGGAGATGACAAGATCAGATACGAGTTTAACTTGCCGGCCTGCCGAAACGGTTTGCCGCAGGAAGGGGCGACGGTTGATTTTGAAATTCAGGAAGGAAAAGCCGCGGAGGTTTATATTTTAAAAACGCCGCTGAAAGCTAAACTTGATTGGCTGTTTTGGTTTTTATTTTCGTTCCGCGGACGTATTTCCCGCGATCAGTTGATAATTTTTTTGACGGCATCGCTTCTTGTTTTGCCTGTGCCGGCGACTTGTGCGGTATGGTCGGGATTTTCTGTTTTTTGGGAATTGGGCGGTCTGATTTTTTCGTATATTTGTCTGGCGGTTTTGATCAAGCGCTTTCATGATTCCGGAACCTCTGCCGGTTGGCTTGGGTTTACGCTGGTTTTTGCCGTTTTTGTATTGCTGATTGTTTCCCGGGTTTTAAATTTGGCTTTTATCGGAACGGCCGCAATGTATGTCTTGCTTGTTTTGTTGGCGTTGGCTGCGGTATTTTGCCTGTATGTGTGTTTTGCCAAAGGATCTATCGGTGAGAACCGTTACGGCCGTGAACCGTACTCCTGTAAGACGATACGTTTAAAATAAACTTATATTTTCCTTGATTTAACCGGAAAAATCGCTAAGTAATAAAGAAACAACTTGAGCGAAAAGGATAAGTGTGTCGGAAATGAAAACAACCGAAAAACCGCAGATGAAGTATTTGAAAGATTATAAAAAACCTGATTTTAAGATCGAAAACGTCAATTTGATTTTCGATTTGGACGAAGAGAATACGCAAGTGACTTCGACACTGGAAATCGTCAGCGATTATGATCGATCCGCGGGAGTGCGTCCTTTGATTTTGGACGGCAATCATTTAACGTTTAAATACATAAAAATGGACGGAAAGGATTTAGCTGCCGATCAGTATGAAGTCGCGGATAAAGGTTTGACCGTTTTTAATCCGCCTGAAAGATTTACGCTGGAAATCGGCACGGAAATCCATCCGAAAGCCAATACAAGACTGGAAGGGTTGTAATATTCCAACGGCGCTTTGTGTACTCAGAACGAACCGGAAGGATTCCGCTGCATCACTTATTATATGGATCATCCCGATGTGATGAGCAGTTTTACGACAACTTTGATCGCGGATAAGAAAAAATATCCGATTCTGCTGTCGAACGGCAATCCGATCGAAAAGAAAGAGCTGCCGGACGGAAAACATCAGGTGACTTGGCATGATCCGTTCAAAAAACCGTGTTATCTGTTCGCGATCGTCGGCGGCGATCTGGCGTCTTTGCATGACACGTTCACGACCAAATCCGGTCGGGAGGTGAAGCTGGGCATTTATGTCGAGCATGGCTATGAAAATCAGGCCTCTTTCGCGCTCGAATCCCTGAAAAGGGCGATGAAGTGGGACGAGGATGTTTACGGACTGGAATACGATCTGGACCTGTTCAATATCGTTGCCGTTTCTTATTTCAATATGGGGGCTATGGAAAACAAGGGGCTGAACATCTTCAACACCTCTTGCGCTCTGGTGAATAAAGAGGTCGGAACGGATATCGATTTTGCTCATATCGAAAGTGTGATCGCGCATGAATATTTCCATAACTGGTCGGGTGACCGCGTGACGGCGCGCGATTGGTTCAATTTAAGTTTGAAAGAAGGCTTTACCGTTTATCGCGATCAGGAATTTTCACGCGATATGCATTCGCGTTCCCTGAACAGAATCAACGACGTGTTTGATCTGCGCACGCGTCAATTTCCGGAAGATGCCGGTCCTTTGGCGCATTCGGTACGTCCGGAATCTTATTTGGAAATCAACAACTATTATACGGCAACCGTTTATGATAAAGGCGCGGAAGTCATTCGTATGTATGAAAAGTTGTTCGGAAAGGAAAACTTTTTGAAGGGCTGTTCGTTGTACTTTACGCGTCATGACGGACAAGCCGTGACGATTGACGATTTTGCCAAATGTCAGGAGGATGCGAATCATGCCGATCTGACACAGTTTAAACGCTGGTATTCTCAAGCCGGCACGCCGGTTGTAACGGCGACGGCCGATTATGATGCGGCGGCAAAGAAATACACGCTGACATTGAAGCAGGAAACAAAGCCGACCCCGAATCAGCCGGAAAAATTGCCGTTTGTGATTCCTTTGGGAATAGGATTGATCGGTTCCGACGGGCAGGATGTGCCTTTGCGGTTGGAAGGCGAAAACGAAGCGCATGGAACTTCGCGCATTTTAGTGCTGGATAAGACAGAGCAAACGTTTGTTTTCGTTGATGTGCCCGAAAAGCCTGTTTTATCCGCAAACAGGGATTTTACGGCGCCGATTCACTTCGTGATGGATTATACGGATGCGGAACGCGTTCATCAGGCGCGTTATGATTCCGATTTGTTCAACCGTTGGGATGCTTCGCAGCAGTACGCGGTCAAATTAATGCTGGAAATGATCAAAGCCGTTCAAAACGGCGAAAAAGAACCGGCCGTTGATGAAGAATACATCAAACTCTGGGGCGAATATTTGATGAATACGGAACGCAATCCGGCTTATATCGCCCGTTTGATCACGCTGCCGCAGGAAAATTATATGGCGGATAAAATGGATGTCGTTGATGTGGATGCGATTCACATCGTCCGCGCACATCTGAAAAAAGTGCTGGCAACGCGCTATAAACAGGAACTGTTGGATGTTTACCGCAAAAATGATTTCGGAGATCGGCCGTATCAATTCACGACGGAAGATGCGGCAAGACGCTCCTTGAAGAATATGGCTTTGTCGTTTTTAGGCAATTTGGAAATTGAAGAAATAGATCAGATCGTTCAGAATCAGTATTTTTCGGCAAACAATATGTCGGATAAGCTGGCGGCAATGAACATCTGTTCAAATTCCAAAGATCCGAAACGCGACGAAATTTTGGAAGATTTTTATCAGCATTACAAACACGATGACGGCGTCGTAAATAAATGGCTGTTTTCATGCGCCTGTGCAGATCGTCCCGATGCGATTGACGTTGTGCGTAAATTGATGCGGCATCCCGCGTTTGAAATCAAAAATCCGAACAAATTGCGTTCCGTTATGGGCGGGTTTGCCTATAATCAACCGGAATTTCACAAAGCGGACGGATCGGGGTACGCTCTGGCGGCTGAAATGGCAATCAAAGTTGACGAATTCAATCCGCAGATGGCGTGTCACATGGTGCGTCCGATGATGCGTTGGAAGCGCTTTGACGAAAAGCGGCAGGAAATGATGAAAGCGGCTTTGGAAAAGGTTCTGGATAAACCGGGGTTGTCCAAAAATGTTTTCGAGCTGATTTCCAAATCTTTGGCCTGATAAAAGCATAAAGAAAAACAAACGCCGTTTTCTTTTTCGTGAAGACGGCGTTCTTTTTTTTTCACAGAATGGAAAACAACTTGTTTTGCTTCTCAAACATCAAAGATTTTCAAGCGGTTTAAGTGAAAATAAAAAAAATGAAACGGATGCTTTTTTTGCTTGTTCTGGACAAAAAAACTGGCTAGTATGGACAAGATTTAGACAATAGAGAAACCTTTCAACAGGGGAAAAAATATGTCGGAAAACTCACCAAAGGTTAAGTATTTAAAAGATTATAAAAAGCCTGATTACAAAATTGAAGCCGTACATTTGGATTTCGATTTGGATGAGGAAAACACGCAAGTTGCCTCAACATTGAAAATTAAAAGCGATTATGATGATTCTACCGGAGAGGTTCGCCCGCTGCATCTGGACGGCGACGAATTGACTTTGACGGGAATCGCGATTGACGGGCGTCCTTTGGAAGCTAAAGAATATGTCGTTGACGACAAGGGATTGACGATTCTGAATCCGCCGAAAGAATTTGAATTGTCGATCGGTACGGAAATCCATCCGAAAGCCAATACAAAATTGGAAGGATTGTACGTTTCCAACGGTATGTTCTGCACGCAGTGCGAACCGGAAGGGTTCCGCCGCATCACTTATTATCCCGATCATCCCGATGTGATGAGTGTTTTCACCACAACGATCCGCGCGGACAAAGATAAGTTGCCTTGTCTTTTGTCGAACGGCAATATGATCAAAGAAGAACAGATGGAAGACGGCAGGACGGCCGTAACTTGGCATGATCCGTTCCGGAAACCCTCTTATTTGTTCGCTTTGGTCGGCGGCGATCTGGAGTATATCAACGACAAATTCGTTACGATGTCCGGCCGTGAAGTGACGCTGGGCGTTTACGCCAACAAAGGCCAGAAAGACAAGCTGGACTACACGATGGATTCCATTAAGCGCTCGATGGCTTGGGACGAAAAGGCATTCGGCCGTGAATACGATTTGGATCTGTTCAATTTGGTCGCCGTTTCGGATTTCAACCAAGGCGCTATGGAAAATAAGGGGCTGAATATTTTTAACAGCTCTTATGTGATTGCTGACGCTCATACGGCGACAGACGAAGACTACGCCGGCATAGAAGGCGTTGTCGGACACGAATATTTCCACAACTGGTCGGGCGACCGCGTGACGGTGCGCGACTGGTTCAACCTGAGCCTGAAAGAAGGGCTGACGGTTTACCGCGATCAGGAATTTTCGCGCGATATGCGTTCCCGTTCCGTGAACCGTATCGAAGACGTGGCGACTTTGCGCGCCGGACAGTTCGCGGAAGACGCCGGTCCGACAGCTCATGCCGTTCGCCCCGAATCTTATGTGGAAATCAATAATTTCTATACATCGACGATTTACAATAAAGGGGCAGAAATCGTCCGTATGTATGAAAAGATGCTGGGCAAGGAAAAGTTCAGCGAAGCCAACGATCTGCACTTCTCCCGCAACGACGGAAAGGCTGTGACGATTGACGATTACGCCAAGTGTATGGAAGACGTTTCCGGCAAGGATTTGACTCAATTTAAACGCTGGTACTCTCAGGCAGGCACACCGTCCGTTTATGCAGAAGGCGTCTATGACGAAAAAAATCAGACCTATACACTGAAACTGCGCCAGGCGACAAAGCCGACTCCGGGACAGGAAACAAAGCTGCCTTTCGTCATTCCGATGGAAATGGGATTGCTGGGCAAGGACGGCAAAGATATGCCGTTGCAGCTGGCCGGTGAAAAGGAAGCGCAGGGGACTTCGCGCGTTATGATTTTGGATCAGGAAGAAGCGACTTTCACTTTTGTGAATGTCAAAGAAAAGCCTGTCCTGTCCGCCAACCGCGACTTTACCGCGCCGATTAATTTCCATATGGACTATACGGATGCGGAACGTGCCCATTTGATGGCGCATGATTCCGATTTGTTCAACCGTTGGGATGCGGCCCAGCAGTACGGCGTTCAGAAAATGCTGGAAATGGTCAAAGACATTCAAGCCGGCAAAGAACCCAAGGTTGACGAAGGGTATTTGAACGCTTTGGGATCTTATCTGAAAGATCCGTCTTTGGATAAGGCGTTTGTCGCAAAAGCTCTGGAACTGCCGAGCGAAAAATATATAGCCGATCAGATGGACGTTGTTGATGTTGACGCGGTCGCCAAAGCTCGTTCGATGGTATCCAAAGCCTTCGTCGCCCGTTTTGAAAAAGATCTGGTCAGAACATACGACGAACTGGATGTTGAAAAACCGTTTGAACCCGTTGCTAAAGACGCCGGCGAACGCGCTTTGAAAAACAAGGCGTTAGCTTATCTGGCTTCTATGGACAAACCGGAATACACGGATCGTGTCACGGCACAGTATGAAAAGGCGAATAATATGACCGACCGTCTGGCCGCGATGACAATCGCCGCCGGTATGGAATCTGGCAAAGCTGTCGTGGCCGATTTCTATGATCGCTTTAAAGATGAAGAATTGGTCGTCAATAAATGGCTGGGCGTCGTCGCTTCCGAAAGGTTGGAAGGCGCAAAGAAAGCGGTTGACCATGAAGCGTTTGCTATTACGAATCCGAACAAGGTTCGTTCCGTTATGCGTCGCTTTTCCGGCAATCAGAAGGCGTTCCACGCCAAAGACGGTTCCGGTTACGAGTTTGTCGCCGATATGGCTTTGAAACTGGACGGCATCAATCCGCTGGTCGCCGCCGATGTCGCAAAACCGTTGACGGCTTGGCGGCGTTTTGATCCCGAACGTCAGGAAATGATGAAGGGCGCTTTGGAAAAAATCATGGCAAAGCCGGGATTGTCGAAGAACGTTTATGAAGTCGTTTCCAAGGCTTTGGGCGATACGGAAACCAAAAAGACAAAGATTTTGGAAAATAAGGCCAAGATGCAGAAGCGCGCCAAGACGGATGCTTTCCTGAAGCGCGAACCGTTGAAGGTCTTTGTGTCCGGTGCGAACGGGAAGGTCAGTGAACCTGTTCATTCCGCATTATTGGAAGGAACGGCGGCCAAAGTTGTTGCTCCTTCTCAGGTGTCGGCGGTTCAGATTGCACGCCAATCGCAGGGGCGCTAATTCTTTGTAATGTTTTAACCGCCGGGGTGTTTTTCTCCGGCGGTTTATTATTTTGTGGGCAGAAAGCGGTTTTCCTGATATAAATAATAGGTGTTGTTTTTTTTGAAAAGGGCTCTTTGATGAAACGTAAAATTTTTTCCGTCTTATCCGGCTTTCTGATGTTGCTGTGCTTTGTAAATCAAGCTGCCGCTGCGGAAGCAAGCTATGATAAATTGCTGCGTGAAGCAAGGGAAGAAAATATCAAGAAAAACGCCGGAAAAAATAAAAAGCCTAAGTCAATTTGGGACGACCGTTCCGAAGCCAATCCTTATTTCAAAAAACAAAAATCCGACACTAAAAAAGAAAATAAACCGCAAGTTAAAGAACCCAAAAGGACGACTTTTAAACGACGTGTTTATACTGGTCCTTCCAAAGAAGAAATTTCCGCGGCTGCGACGAAAAAAGCGATAGCAAATTTTAAATCCTTTTTGACTTCGGACAATTATAATGTGGAATATGAAAATATTTCTTACGATGTCAAAGCGGATTCTTTGTCTGTCAGCAATATGACGCTTGTTCCTGTTGAACGTCCGATGCAAACCGTTAAAGTTCCTTATTTGATGAAAGCGGAATCGGTTGTTTTAAGAAATTTCAATATCGGCGAAAAAAATGAAAAGCCGTTGCTGCAAAACGGCGAGATGAAAATTCGGAAAATAGAGATTCCTATCTGGGATGATAAGGCCGTTAAAAAAGGTAAAATAGATATTGCTCAACTGAGAATGAACGGAGATGTGCCGGCCTATTTGAAAACCGGAGCGGGAAAGCTTAACGCACTGGAAGTCAGAGATTTTCGATCTGAAGCCATCATTAACGAAACAATTTTAAATAACATTATCCGTTCTAAAGTTTTTGCAGCTTCTTCGGCAAATTTCACGGGAGTTGATCTGCAAAAGACTATTGTCAATTCGCTGAAACGACAGGAATTGGACGGATTGCAATTCGAACTGGCGCAAATAAACGGACAAGTAATTCCGACCGTGGATGGTGTGAAAGCCGCTATGACATCCTATTCGGCGCGTATTTTAAATACGGATTTGGTTTTCGGGGCCAGATTGGAAGCTAAAAAAGAAAAACCAAATCCCAATCCCGATTTGGAACTGTTGAAACAAAATGTCGCCGAAAATAAAGCGGCTGTTGATGCTGTCGAAGCGGAAGCGCGTAAATAATAAAAGAAAAGGCGTATGACTGAAAATACGGAAAACGGCATAAGTCAGGAAAGTCAAGGCGTTTACAGCGCGCTGACCAAACGGCCCGCGCCAAAGGTGACGGATATTTCCGATGCCGATATCAGCTATGTTGTCGGCGTTCGTATCGTTGATGAATTGCAGCAACGCAAAAACAAATTTAACGGCTGGGAAAAAGATGATAACGCTCTCTTTGTCGTGAAATGTTTAGGACAGGGCGAAGTTAATAAATTTGTCAGCGCGGATTTGCACGAAGTGGATTTTTCCGGCGCAGACCTTTCTTCTATGAATTTACAAAATGCGGATTTGAAAAATGATAATTTGGCCGGCGTCGATTTGCGCGGAGCCGTTTTGCGCGGAGCCGATTTGCGCGGCGTCAATCTGGAAGAAGCGGATTTGGAAGGCGCTAATTTGGAAGGCGCTTTGTTGGACGGCGCTTATTTAAAAAATGCTAAAATTGCCGGAGCAAAGCTTGCCAAACAAGCGTTGAACGAATTGGAACGGATGCAGCAGATGCAGCGTGATGCCGAGGAAGGCAAGTTGGATTTGCGCAAGGTGAATTTAAAATATCTTGATTTGCGTAAATTGGATTTGCGCGGCGTGGATTTAACCGGAGTTGATTTGTCCGGCGTTAATTTGGTTGGCGTTAATTTGTCGGGGGTGAAGATTGACCCGATGTATTTGGACGGGACATACGCTTTCAAACAAGCCGCCGGCAGGAAAATAGAAATTAAAAAGGGAAATATAGCCGGTTTGGATTTGACGACAGCCAATCAAATGAGGGCTAATTTGACCGAGTTGGAGGTTTTGCGCCGTAAACGCGTGGTCAATCAGCAGGAAGAACAAAAGCGGGTGGAGGAAATTAACCGAGCCGCGGAAGAAATGCGCGTTAAAAGCGAACAGGAAATTTTAGCCGCGCGCGTTTCAGGACAAGCGGTTCAGCCGGATCCCATGCCGCAAACCAATGAAGCGGAAGGGTTATCTGCCGAATTGGCTTTTTTGCGTTCCCGCCGTCAAAATCAAGCTTCGCCGGAGGAGATGAAGGCACGTTTGCAGGATGTGGTTTTGGAAAAACGACCTGCTTTGAAAAGCGGCGCAAGAAGTCTTGTGACGCATCGTCCGAGACCGAAAATTGAATTGCCGCCCAGCAAATACGATTTTCCGATTTTATATCCCGTGGACGAAGAACAAAAAGAACCCGTTCAGCAGGAAAAAGCAACGGCAGTTCAGGCTGTTGTTAAAGCGACCGAGAATGTTGTAAAAAAAGTTATGGAGAAAGTTATTCCCCGTCGGCAGCCTTCGCGTATGCGTGTTAAACGCCAAAGGCAAAAACAAAGGAGCTAGGAGATGGATCGCTATTCTATGCTTCCGTCCCGCAGGGACCCGAATTTTGCCGAACATTACAAGGCGTTGGATTGGATTCTTTTAGGGATTATTTATTCGGCTCTGGCGGCTTTTTTGTTTTCTTTGATCGCTTTTCCTTTGGGACATATGGTTTCCCGCAATTTTTCGGTGCAGGCCTGGGGAAATGTTAAAAGTTATTTCATCTATCTGAAATCGCATCCTCATTATTATTTTGTCTATTATTTCCGTTGGATTATTCAGTTCGCAAAAGATCCTTTCCAAAGCTTTGCCATATGGATTCCGGCGATGCCGATTTTTATTTTTATCGGCGGCAGCATTGCTGCGCTTAAAACCAATCCGTATTATTTCGTACAGCTGGATCAGGGCGACGGTCGTTTGGCGGATGAACGCGATGTTAAAAATATGGGGCTGCTGAACGGAATGTCCTTTGTGTTGGGGCTGTGGAACGACCGGCATTTGCTGCGGATGAATAATTATATGTCTCTGCTGGTGATCGGAGCGCCGGATTGCGGCAAAACTTCCGGAGTTGTTGTTCCGAGCATCTTGGCAAATGATGACAAATGTCTGTTCATCAATGATATGAAAGGGGAATTGTTTGAACTGACAGGCGGTCATCGTGCGTCTTTAGGGCCGGTTTTTCGTGTGGACTTTTTCGGTATTGACGATCCGGAAAACGGCGTTTTCTGGCCGACATGGAATCCGCTGAGCGATATGGATTTGCCGCCGCCTTCTCCCGGACGGCAAGGATATATCGGCGGATTGGCTTATTTTTTGCTGGGTGACGGGCCGACAGGAACCGACCCGTAC
>JAFVEJ010000050.1 GCA_017476085.1 Alphaproteobacteria bacterium | reverse complement strand
GCAGCTTCTATATCCAAAATAAAAACGCTTCAAATTCCCGTAACGGCAATCAACATTCCCAAAACGGAAAAACGATTTAAAATCAGTTTTTCCCATTCCCAGCCCATAACCGCTAAAATAACGGCGCACAGCAGTTCAAACCACGGCGATCCGAAATAAAGAGCCAAAACAGGCAGTGGCAACAAAACACACGCTGAAAGTATTCGCTGTTTTAACATCATAACTCCTTTATACTTTACCGAAACGACGGTGACGGGCGGCGTATTCGTCCAAAGCCGCATTAAAATCTTTTTCCGTGCAATCGGGCCACAACGTATCCAAAAACACAAATTCGGAATAAGCCGACTGCCATAACAAAAAATTGCTGATCCTTTTTTCTCCGCTGGTGCGAATAATCAAATCGGGATCGGGAACATCCGGCAAATTCAAAGCGGCTGAAAAAGTGCTTTCATTAATATCTTCGGGGGTTATTTCCTGATTGAGCACCTTTTGCGCCAAGCGACGCGCAGCATCAACGATTTCTTCGCGCCCGCCGTAACTGATTGCCAGAATCAAATGCAGCTTTTCCTGTTCCGGCGGCACATTCCGAGTTTCTAACTCGGACATTTCCCGCCGCAATTTTTCCGGCAGTCTTTCCGTATGCCCCAAAAAGGATATATTGATCCCCTTTTCGCGAAACGGTTTTTCTTCTTTTTGCAGATATTCTTCCAATAAAGAAAACAACGCTTTGATCTCGCTTTGAGGACGATTCCAGTTTTCGGAAGAAAAACAAAACAGCGTCATATAGCGAACGCCTGCCGACAGACAGGTATTTGCCAACTTTTCAACGACCCTGGCGCCTTCCCTATGTCCGGCCGTACGCGGCAAATTTCTTTTTTTTGCCCAACGGCCGTTGCCGTCCATAATAACGGCGACATGAACGGGAACTGTTTGTTCTTTTTTCATCAGACTTGTTTTATTTCCTGTTCTTTGGCTTTCAGCATATCGTCCATTGTTTTAATTGTAGAATCCGTCAATGTTTGAATTTCCGATTCATATTTTTTCTGTTCGTCTTCGGAAATTTCGCCGTCTTTCTGCATTTTTTTCACTGCGTCCATAGCGTCGCGGCGGATATTGCGCACGGCCACGCGCGCTTGCTCCGTATATTTTGCGGCTACTTTTGTCAATTCGATACGGCGTTCTTCATTCAACGGTGGAATAGGAATACGAATCAACTGTCCGTCATTCATCGGATTTAATCCCAGCTCGGAAGACCGAATCGCCTTTTCAACCGACTTAACCAAAGAACGATCCCATACCTGAACGGAAAGCATGCGTGATTCGGGAACGCTGACCGTCCCGACCTGAGCTAAAGGAGTCATTGCGCCATACGCTTCAACCATTATCCCGTCCAGCAACGCCGTAGAAGCGCGTCCCGTCCGTAAACCCGAAAAATCCTTTTTCAAAGCATCCGTTGTTTTTTCCATACGCGTGCGCGTATCCTGCTTAACTTCATTAAAGCCTGCCATTTATCTTCTCCTTCATTCAGCGTCAGTAATAACGGTAAACGCGCCTTCACCGGTTAATGCGCGATACAAAGCCTTTTATTCATGCATCGAGAACACAACAACTGAAATCTTGTTGTCCCGAGCCAAAGCGATCGCGGCGGCGTCCATTACCTTTAACTGTTTTACCAATACTTCATCATAACTGACTTTTTCAAACCGTACAGCGTTTTTATCTTTTTTCGGATCGGCCGAATAAACGCCGTCAACCTGCGTTGCTTTAAAAATCGCTTCACAGCCCATTTCCGCCGCCCGCAAAGCAGCGCCCGTATCCGTTGTAAAGAACGGATTTCCCGTCCCGGCCGCAAAGATAATTACACTCCCGTCCGCCAGTTTTTTCTTCACTCTGGGCTGAACATAGGGTTCACAGATTGTCGGCATCATCACACCCGAAACAACTCGGGCGGAAACGCCGATGCGTTCCAAAGCGTCCTGCATTGCCAACGAATTG
>JAFVEJ010000049.1 GCA_017476085.1 Alphaproteobacteria bacterium | reverse complement strand
TGCTGTCTCCTGCCGTTTCCGTTCATGACTTTCATTTAAAGCCTTCCGATATTAACCGATTGTCTCAGGCCGATATTGTTTTTTGGGGCGGACCGGAATTGGAAACGGGATTGGTTAAAGCTTTGGAGGCAGTGGAAAAGCAAGATAAAAATGTGCCGATTTTGAAAGATTCCCGTTTAACGCTTTATCCGGCGAGAGAAGATGATCATCACGACGGAATTGACGGCCATTTTTGGCTGATGCCGGAAAATATGGAGACTGTCGCTTTAATCGTTGCCGAGGCTTTGACACGGATTGATCCCGATAACGGACGGTTATATCGGGAAAATGCCGATCGTGTTCAAAAAAGACTGGCTGCCTTGAAAAACAAGGGAAAAGACATTCTGGCGCCCTATAAGCGTAAACCGTATGTCGTGTTTCACGAAGCGTATCAATATTTTGAAAAAAGCTTTGATTTGCCTTCTCTCGGCGCGTTGTTCACAGATCCGCATCATGCGGCGGGAGCGCTCAGAATTACTGAAATGCGGGAAAAAATTAAACAAGCGGGAACGGTATGTGTGTTTTCAGAACCGCAGTTTTCTGATAAAAAAATAAAAGCCGCCGCCGAAGGACTGTCGGTTGTGTTTGGTGAACTGGATCCTGTCGGCTCGGCACTTGCTCCCGGCAAAGAGTTTTATCCGGAACTGATGGAAAGGCTGATTCGGTCGTTTAAGGACTGCTTTGACCGTTTGCCCGAAGAATAAAGAGAGATAAAAATGTATCAGGCGCTTTTGTTTTTAATCGTTTGTTTTGTGCCTGTGACGGGCATGGCGGATACCGTTATGCCTCAGGAAATCAGATATCCGGCAGTCATCGGGTCTTTTTATCCGCGGGACGGCCGTGAATTATCCCGAAAAACGGCGGATTTGATTGATACGGCGGATCGCCGCCTGCGTTTGTCCGGAAGCGATATTCCAAAGGCGATTATCGTGCCGCACAATGCTTTGTATTTTTCGGGACTGACGGCCGGAGCCGGATACGCGGCGCTGAAAAAGCTGAAACCTTTTGTTCGTCGGGTGGTTTTAATCGGTTCTTCTCATCAAGGGAAATATTTTGGTATTTCTTTGTCGCAGGCCAGGTACTGGGAAATGCCGAACCGGCGTTTCGAAGTTGATCGGGAATTGACCGAAAAATTGATAAAAATGCAGGGAATCGGCTTTGACAATGACGCGCATGAAGCGGAATCTTCTTTGGAAATGCAGCTGCCTTTCATTAATGCCGTTTTGGGCAAAGACGTTAAAATCATGCCGGTTTTGGTTGAAGATGCCAGCATAGAACAGATTTCGGATTTAATCGATGCTGTTTGGGGCGGGCCGGAAACGGTTATCGTCATATCGACGGATATGGCGACGGAAAAAGACGTCGAAACCGTTCAAAAAGCGATGGAAAAGACGGCTCGTCTTTTGGAACGAAAAGATTATTCTTCCATTAAATCCCGGGATTTTTGTGCTCCTTTGCCGGTAATGGGACTGCTGTCTTATGCGCGGGAAAACAATTTAGAGGTACGGACGCTGGATTTAAAAACATCGGCTGATTTTTATCCGATGACGGATAAAGTGATCGGTTTCGGCGCTTTCGGCGTTTATGAAAAGGAAGAAGCTTTGAAAGAAGACAGTCGGGAACGGCTGGAAGGAATTTTGCAGGCCAATCAGGAGGCTTTGCTGCGGGTGGCGGCTCAATCCGTTTTATCCGGTTTTGAACGGGGGCGGGCTCTGCGCGTTCGTGAAAGCCGGTATCCGGAAGAACTGCGTGAAAAGGGAGCAACATTTGTTAATATCTATTATAACGGCGTTCTTCGCGGCAGTGCGGGATCGACCGAACCGGTTCGGTCTGTTTTGGAAGATGTCGCGGAAAACGCTTATGCCGCTGCCTTTTCTGATTTTCGGTTCGTTCCTTTGAGTCCGGAAGAAGCAAAAAACGCAGAAATATCCATCTCATTTTTGACGTATCCCGAACCGCTGCATTTTGAAAGCGAAAAAGAGCTGTTAGATAAGATCACGCCGCAGGAAGACGGCCTGATTTTAAAAGAAAGGGCAAATCGGGCCTTGTTTTTGCCGCAGATTTGGGAAACGTTTTCTTCGCCGCATGAATTTTTGGTTCATTTAAAGCAGCGGGCCGGTTTGCCGGCTGATTATTGGTCTCCGACGATCAAAGTGTACCGTTTTAAAGTAATAGATATTAACAGCGGCGATTTGGAAAATCCGAAATCGATTTGGCTGCCGAGGTAAATAAAATGAAAAAGATTTTATGGGTTGTTGCCGGGGCTCTGGTTACGCCGGATTATCA
>JAFVEJ010000048.1 GCA_017476085.1 Alphaproteobacteria bacterium | reverse complement strand
CCCACAGCCATTGCGCAGGATCTTCGCGAATCCAACGTTCCAAAATATGATTGGCCTTTTCCATAAAGAGACGCGTGTCTTCATCATTATTTCCGGTCTTTTCAATTTGAAGCGGTTCTTCAATCGTTAAACGGTAATGCGCTCCGTTCAAACGTTGTGACCGGACCGGAACGGCCGGATAATTATGCTTGAGCACCAACGAAGCCAGAGATGGCGTTGTCATAACGGAATAACCGAAAAAATCTACGGGAATCCCTTCTTTCAATTTTTGATCGATCAATAATGCAAAATGTCCGTTCTTACGCATTAAATCTACAATCTGACGAAACCCGCCCATCCCTTTGGGAACAAGTATCCCCTTAATTTTTTGGCGAAAATAACGAAACAGCCATTCGACATAAGGATTATTTGCCGAACGGTAAATTCGATGCAGAGGCATCCCTGATTTAACGCCGACAATCGAAGAAACTTCCCAATTACCGATATGCGCCGAAAATACGATTCCCGCCTTGCCGTCATCACGCAACGCCTCAATTCTTTCAAAATTCACAAATTCGATTCTGTCATCGTAATGAGCGCACAACTGACGCAAATGCGGATATTCGACGAAAGTACGCACCAGATTGTCCCACATTTTAACAACGATTTCATCAATTTCCGCCGGCGTTTTTTCTGGAAAAGCCTTCATCAGATTATAGCGGGCAATCCACGAAACACGCAGATGCGGCCCGACATGCCGACCGATAAAGCCTCCGACGGCAGAAGCCCAATCCAACGGCAGCAAACGGAAAAAAAAGCAAAAGAAAACCGCTCCGATCAATTCCAACGGATAACGCGTACACAAGCTGATAATTCTTTTCAATCGTCGTTTTAACCGCATTTTAAAAGGGCGTTTCTGCACCATTTCCTTCACCTGTTACCTGTGCAAAGAGGCCAAAAGTGCGCATAACGTATCCGGCGTATCCCAAACCATATATGCTTCCACAATTTGAATATACGGCTGAAAACGCGGCGCGATGCGAACGCCGTCTTTAGCCGTTGTAACCAGAACTGCCTCTGATTTGGTGGCTTCGGCGATCAAATCGGTCATATCGTCATCCTTATACGGATAATGATCCGGAAAAGAGCGTGTCTTTACCACATCGCAGCCATATTCTTTCAGCATATCAAAAAACTTTTCGGGGTAGCCGATCCCGGCAAAAGCAAACACCTTTTTTCCGGACAACTGCTCAATCTTTGCCACATCCTGCTCAATATGCATCCCGATAAACGGCAAAGAGTCATAGTGATAGCCGATCCATTTTCTTACGCCGGAAACATCTTTGCCGACAACGACGAAAGCGTTGGCGCGTTTCAATCCGTCTTCCAACGGTTCGCGCAGAGGTCCTGCCGGAAAAACTTTGCCGTTTCCGAAACCGAACCGACCGTCAAAAACAGCCAAAGCCAACGTTTTATACAGCTTCGGGTTTTGGAAACCATCGTCCATTACAATAACATCGGCCCCCATCTTTTCCGCTTTTTTAGCACCGCGGACCCGATCGGCATCCACAATGGTCGGCGCCACTCTGGCCAAAAGCAACGCCTCGTCTCCCGTTTGCTCTGCTTTGTGCTTATCCGGATCAACAAGCACATTGCTCAATCCGCCTCCGTATCCCCGCGTCAAAAAGACCGGTTTCATTCCGTTCATTTTAAAGTATTCGGCTATCGAAACGGCCAACGGCGTCTTGCCTACGCCGCCCATAACCAGATTTCCGACACAAACAACGGGAATTTTTGACTCATACGGCTTTGTTTTTTCTATACGCCAATGTACGCTCCAAGCGTAAAGCATCCCCAAAGGCGACAGCAATTTACTTAAAAACGTATTGTTTTTTTGCCAAAATCCCGGCGCTTTAAGCGGCATAATTCCCTCTATTTTTGATCGTTCAAATAGACTTCCAGTTCCGGCATAAGCCGTTCCAAAACATTAGATTCGGCTTCTGCAAAAGCTTGCGCGTTTTTCTGTTTTTTAACCAAAAGCTTTTTATCCGTCAACAAATCAATCAGCATTTGCCCCAACTCTGCTTCATTTTCAGCGACAAACAAAGCATCGACCTTTTTAGCGCGCGCGACAATTTCACGGAAATTCATCATATATCGGCCGCACAAAACCGCTTTGCCCAAACGCGCCGGCTCAATAATGTTCTGACCGCCGAAAGGAATCATCGATCCTCCGACAAAAGCGGCTTCGCCCAAGCGATAAAACAATCCCATTTCTCCGATCGTATCAGCCAGATAAATATCCGTTTCCTTAGTAATTTCTTCTTTGCGCGAACGACGGGCTACCTTTAATCCCGCATTTTTAAAGATATCCTCAATCTCATCCGCGCGGTTCGGATGACGCGGCGCAATAATCGTCAGAATATCGGGAATTTTTCCTTTAAGTGTTTTGTGCGTGTTTGCGATGATTTCGTCTTCGCCCGCATGCGTACTGCCCGCCGTCCAGCAGGCTCTGAGCCCTATCTGTTTTTTCATGCGTTTCAATTCATCTTCATCAACCGGCAGGGGAGCCGCCGCAAATTTGATATTGCCGACGCAGGCGGTATTTTCGGCACCGATTTCTTTTAACCTGTCGGCATCTTCCTGCGTTTGACCGAATGATTTGACAAACATTTTCTGCAGCTGATGACTGAAGCGCGGCATTTTTTTCCATCGTTCGAAAGATTTATCCGAAACTCGCCCGTGAATCAAAACCAAAGGAATCTTACGTTCAGAAATAACGGTAAGGATATTCGGCCAAAATTCGGATTCCAGCCACAACGCCAGATCCGGCTTCCAATGATCGACAAATCGTCTGACCTGTGGCATGCAGTCTATCGGAACATATTGATGAAAAGCCGATCCGGACAGCCGTTTTTCCATTAACTGCGCCGAAGTCACCGTTCCGGAAGTCACCAAAATATGCACGGAAGGATAAAGTTCCTGAATTTTTTGAATCAACGGAAGCATTGACAACGTTTCTCCGACACTGGCGCCATGCAGCCAAACCAGCCTGCCTTCGGGACGGGGAACGGCCGCGAAGCCCATACGTTCGCCGAAGCGGGCCAAATCTTCTTTGCCGCGGGCTTTACGAACCGCCAGATATGCGGCAATCAAAGGATAGCCGACATATGTTGCGGCACGATATAAAGAAACTGACATTAAATTCATTTTTGTCCCTCCACATCCAGAGAAAATTGTCCTTTAAAGCCGATGCGCCGATCGGCTTCCAATGTTAATTCGTTCAGTCTGTCTTCCAAAATCCGGCGCCATTTTTCCACTTCTTCCGGGGTCAAATCCGAAGGAATCCAGATCGGTTCGCTGAGCATAACAATTCCTTTATTGAATAAAAAAGGAAGCAAAAAACTGTCCCATGTTTTCAATACAATCCCCCGGCGAACGGAAAAAACGGATAAAACGATCGGCCGTTGAGATTTTTTTGCCAAAACAACCAGACCGTCCGTCATTTTATAACCGGGCTTACGGCCGTCCGGCGCAAGCGCAACAATATGCGCGGGTTTTTTCAGCATTTTAATGATTTCCAATGCAGCAATCGCTCCGCCGCGCGTAGAAGAACCATCGATCGTTCCTATACCGACTCCGTTCATCGCCGATGCCATAATGCGGCCGTCCCGATGCAGAGAAATCAAAACAGAAACTTTTTTCTGTATTTTCTTATGCATCTTAAAGAAAATATCCGACAAGTTCCGTACGTGCCAAAACGTGATCAGATAAGAAAAATCGCCGGAAACATACTCATCGCGCAATCCTTCTATCGTCCAACGTGAGGTCTTATAAACCAAGAATACATACAAATAGATCAAATGTCCCAAAATCGTTTGGACAAAAGCGCTTTTGCCGATTCTTTTTAAGATTTTGATTTTCACGTTCCATCACATCCGGTTAAAATTCAGATTTTCTTTTTTAACTTACTATATGTTTATTAACAAGAGATAATCAAATTTATTATTTTCGCTTTGACTTTCCTCCGTTCCCTTTTACACTATAGCGGTTGGCACAAAGGAAAAAAAAGATGATCCGAAAAATATGTACCGGTTTGCTTTGTTGTTTTACATTATTGCTTTCCGGCTGTTTAAAAGAAAAAAACAAGACCGTCGAAGAAAAAACGCCCGTTCAGGTACAGCAGCCGGATAAGGTATTGGATTATTTGGCTTTATCGGCTCATTTCCTGATCAATCAACAGCAACCCGACGGTTTTTTCAAATATGAATACGACTTTATAACCGGCAATTATACTCATTGGGACAACGTCATTCATCAAACCCGCGCCGGATACACATTAATGCAGTATTACGCCTTTTTAGTGCGCAACAACATAGATTCCCAATTAGCCGCCGTTGTTTTGTCTTCCGCGGTCAAAGCCCTGCGCGGTTATGCGTCCGTATCGGTCACACACAACAGTATGCCCGGAAAACTGATTTCGTTTTATTACAGTAAAAACAGCATCGCTTCTCCTGATTCCCGCAAAACCTCGCCCCATCAAACCATTCAACGCCTGGAAGCGGAAATTGCGGCGACCGCTTTTGCTTTAATTACCGAAATATCCTATTGGAATTTTACCAGCGATACATCCTTTGCGGAACAGCGAGAACAGTGGAAGCTGGCTTTGATTTATCATGCTCAGCAGGCGTTGAAAACACCGTCTCAAAAAAATCCGTTTATGACATATATCTGGCAGGCTTTAAGTGTCTATGCGAGAACTAATCCGTCAGACAAAGAAACAAACGATCTGCTGCCTCAGATAGACGCATACTTTTTAAATTTGCCCAGATATATGAAAGACGTTGAAGACTACACATGGGATATGATTGCGGTGAATCTTCGTTTTCAAATGACGCAGCAGCTGTCTTTTGCCAATTTTGCCGCCCGTCAAACGACCAAGTTGCTGGAAAATATGTACGCGCAGCATGACACAACGATCAACAGCTGTTCTCTTTCCCTCGGATTGGTGGAAGCATCCCTTAT
>JAFVEJ010000047.1 GCA_017476085.1 Alphaproteobacteria bacterium | reverse complement strand
GGAACAAACGGTTTCCGTGATTGAAAAACCACTGTATTCGCAGTTGGTTGTCAATTTGGGCATTGACGTGATTATTGATCCGAAAGACATTATGGTGTCTTCGATTCTGCAGCATGTCCGCCGCGGCAAAATCTATGCCGCTTATTCGATTCGGTCGGGATTATGCGAAGTTTTGGAAGCCGACGTGTTCGATACATTCGAATATGCCGGTGAAGCTTTGCGCGATGTGCGCCTGCCCGCCGGCGTGATTATCGGCGCGATTGTCAGAGATGGGACGCCTTTGCCTTTGCGCGGCGATACCGTGATCGAAAAAGACGATCGGCTTGTTCTGTTCGCCGATGCCGAATCGGTTAAGCAGGTTGAAAAAATGTTTTCTGTCGGACCGGAGTTTTTCTGATGACCGTAAAGTACCCTTTCCCGAAAGCGATCCTGTTCGATTGGGACAACACCCTGATGGATACGACGCCGATTTTATACAAGGCTTTTTGCGTTCTGCGGCAACACTATAACCTGCCCGAATATTCGATGGAGGAATATCAGAAACGCACGGGACTTTCCCTGCGCGAAACGTTTCCGGATCTGTTCGGCGACAAATGGGAAGAAGCCAAACAAGTTTATTTGGATGCATACCGCGAGCATCATTTAACGATGTTGACGCCGTTTGACAAAGCGCGTGAAGTTGTTGAATTGGCCTGTCAAAAAACGGGCAAGGTCGGTGTCGTCAGCAATAAAACAGGATCGATTCTGCGCGCGGAAATAGAATATTTGGGGTGGACGGATTATTTTTGTGCCGTTGTCGGAGCGGGGGATGCCGAACGCGACAAACCGGCTGCCGATCCGGTTTTTAAGGCTTTGGAAGGGACGGGAATCGTGTATGAAGACGGAAAATTATCCGCTCCCGTCTGGTTTGTCGGCGACGGGGACGCGGATATGGAATGCGCCCGCAATTCCGGTTGTCTGCGTGTCAGGATGGCTAAGGAAAACAAAGACGGTTCCGATGTGCTAACGGTAAAAAATTGCGAAGAACTGCTGTCAGTTCTTTACTCTTTTGCTTAAATGTTTTAAGAAAGAGTCGATTGGTTTTAACAAGGGGAACGATATAATGGTCGATAAAAATCAAAATGTGCAGGATATGTTTTTAAATCACCTGCGGAAAACAAAAACACCGGTCACCGTTTATTTGATCTGCGGCGTCAAGCTTCAGGGCATTATTACCTGGTTTGATAATTTTTCAATGCTGCTGCGTCGTGACGGCCATACACAGTTGGTCTATAAGCACGCCGTATCAACAATTATGCCGACGGTTCCCGTTTCTTTGTTTGATGAAGAAGAAACGGAAAACGAAGCCTCAGCCAAATAGGAAAGCCCTTTTGTCTGAAAAGACCTTTGTTCTGAATCCCGTTTTAAAAGACAAAGCCGACACAGGGCGGTCAAGTCAGGCGGGATTGGAAGAAATTAAAAATCTGACTGCCGCAATAGACCTGACCGTCGTTGCGGCAGAAACCGTTTTGCTGAACCGTCTGAACGCGGCGCTGTATATCGGCAAGGGCGCTGCGGAACGGATCAGGGATTTGATCAAAGACAATGAAATTACTTTGGCGGTTGTGAATACGGCTTTATCACCGATTCAGCAGCGCAATCTGGAAAAATTGTGGCACTGCAAAGTCATTGATCGTACCGCTTTGATTCTGGAAATTTTCGGGGAACGCGCCCGTACCAAAGAAGGCGTTCTGCAAGTCGAACTGGCGCATTTAAGTTATCAGCGATCGCGGTTGGTGCGCGGTTGGACCCACTTGGAACGTCAGCGCGGCGGAAAGGGATTCCTGGGCGGTCCCGGCGAAACGCAGATCGAACTCGACAGGCGCGTGATCACGGATAATATTGTTAAGCCGAAAAAAGAACTGGAGGAAGTCAAGCGCACCCGTCATTTGCATCGAAAAGCCAGACAGCGCGTGCCGTTTCCTGTCGTGGCGCTGGTCGGATATACAAACGCCGGCAAATCGACTTTGTTCAACCGGCTGACAAATGCGGACGTGTTCGCCAAAGATATGCTGTTCGCAACGCTTGACCCGACGATGCGGCTGTTGAAACTGCCGTCCGGGAGACAAGTCATTTTGTCCGATACGGTGGGATTCATTTCCGACTTGCCGACCGAATTGGTTGCCGCTTTTCGCGCGACGTTGGAAGAAGTGCTGGAAGCGTCTTTAATCATTCATGTGCGCGATATTTCCCATCCCGATACAACAGCGCAGAAAGCCGATGTCGAAAACGTTTTGAAGGCATTGGGCGTAAGCAAACAAGTCGATCAGGGCTTGATCGAAGTTTTAAACAAATCCGATTTGATGGAGACGGAAGAACATGCTGCATTGCAAGGCGCGGTTTCCCGGCAGGATAAACATGTCCTGATTTCTGCCGTGACGGGCGAAGGAATACCGGAGCTGTTGAATTTATTGGAAAAATCATTGGCGGCGGGACGTTTGGAGATTACAGCCGATATTCCTGTTGCCGACGGCGCCGCTTTGGCGTATTTATATCGTGTCGGCGAGGTGTTGGAACGCTGTGACGAAGATCAAATCTGTCATGTGCGCGTCCGCCTTGATCCCGCAGACGCCGCAAAGTTTAAAAATAACTTTCCACAGGTGATTTATGCGTAGTCCCGATTTGGATAAAGTGGCCGGAATTATCAAGACGGTTTCCGAACAGGAAGTGATTCCGCGTTTTAATCATTTATCCGTCTCTGATGTTGATACAAAGAACTCTTCGGAAGATTTTGTCACAACGGCAGATACCGAAACGGAAAAACGACTGACGGCGGAATTGACCGCTTTATTGCCGGAATCTCTTGTTGTCGGAGAGGAAGCCGCTTTTAAAAATCCCTCTGTTTTAGATTATTTGAAAGAAGACAGACCTGTTTGGGTGATTGATCCGATTGACGGCACGATGAACTTTGCCTACGGACGGTCGGAAATAGGTGTGGTCGTCGCTTTGGTTTATAAAGGCGAAACAGTGGCCGGATGGCTGTATAATCCTGTGTTTAAACGTATGATTATGGGTGAAAAAGGCGGCGGCGCCTGGTATGAAGGACGCCGTTTAAAGGTTGCGGATGTTAAAGAATTTCATCGTATGACCGGCTCGGTCGGGCGTCGAGTCGCTTTTAAAGACAACCG
>JAFVEJ010000046.1 GCA_017476085.1 Alphaproteobacteria bacterium | reverse complement strand
GATGACGGCAGTGAAGATGAGGGCAGCGAAGCTTCGCAGCCTGATCAACAACCTGCTCAAAATAATAAAGATGTCGGCGGGAAAGTTGTGGATATGGCAAAAACGTTTTCTAAAGTGGCGATGTTGGAAACGAAATCGTTTGCCAAATATTATCTGGACGATGATACAAAACAGGCGTTAAAGGATTTATGATATGGCGTTATCGGCGGAAGAAAAAGCGGAAATAGAAACGGCTGTGATGGCTGCGATCACTTCGGTTTCAACCTCGTTGGCGGTAGGAGCCATTACAGAGGCGGTGAAGAAGTTGGCAACGACAAACTATCATCAAAGCGATTTGACGGGTGATAAGAATATGAAACCGACCAAAGAGGAGGTTACCGTCAGCAAATCGGACGCGGCGGCAAGCGAAACGGAAGGCAAATTGGCTAAAGACGGTGTGTCGGCTCAGGACGGCAATATCAAAGCCGCCGAAACCGAAGCGAAAGCTTCGGCCGGCGAAGCGACGGCGGCGGAATCCGGCGCGCAGGCCTTGCGTACAAAAGCGGGCGCGTCCGATATCGAAGTCAAAGCGTTGAAGATAACTTAAGGGATAAAGGGAAATGTCTGACAAACTGAATTGGATAAACAGGCACTTTGTCCTGTTGAGACATAAAAATCTGGACGACGTTTGCAATATTGAAGGCTACAAGATCCGTCCCGATTTGTTGTCGTTTTTCGTCGATAAAACGGATGCGGAGGAAATCGTTTGGAATTTTGCCGATGCCGGACGTTGGAAATGCGCGTGCGAATTGCTGGCGTATATGGCGCACCGCCGCGCCGCGGTGTGGTGGGCGTATCAGTGTTTGTTGTCTTTGATTGAAGAGCTTCAAACCGTTCCCGCCGAAGACAGGGACATTGACAGTATCGCGACATCGTTTGAACCCACCGTTCCCGACTTTGCCAAAGTCGAACCGGTCAAAGCCGATCCCAAAGATATTCAAGAAGCGAAAGAAATGCTGAGCAAAATCGATCAGGAAATCGCATCTTTGCGCGAACTTGTGGATCCGGCTGTTATGGCAAATGTTGACGAAGCCGTAAATTACGCCTTTGATCTGTTCAAAAAAGAACACGGTGTAACGCCGATTGAATTAGTGAAAATAGCATTGGAAAAAGAAAAGGATCCGGCGCCGGTTGATCCCGAGTCTCCGATTTTCAAGGCGGCGGATTCGATCAAGACCCAATTGATGCAAGTGCGTCAGGAAACGTTGGACACGATTCACGCGGTCATTCCGCCGAAAGTTCCCGAACACGAAAAGAAAGTGCGCGACAACGCGATGCAGGCGGTGTATCGCTGGATCGTTTCCCCCGACGAAGTCAACGCGAAAAAGGCTTTGGAGGTCGGCAACGAATGTTCGGACACGCCGGCGGGATTGCTTTCCCTGACCGCGTTCTGGGCGAGCGGCAATCTGATGCCCGACGGCGATCAGGTTGTTCCGACGCCGGCGGGATTGGCGGCGAACGGCATCAGTCAGGTTCTGCTGATGTGTGCTTTGCATAAAGGCGGCACACGCAAGCTGAAAGAACGCTATGAACATTATTTCAAATTGGGCGTTGAAGTGTTGACAGGACAGAATAACTGGGAGAAAAGCGTTATCGAAGGCGAAGCGCCGCACGATGCCGATATGAACACCCGATCAAAAGAGCAGGTTAAAATAACGAAAGATACTGAAAATACGGAACCAGATAACGTTGATAATGAAGAGAAGACATCTCATACCATATATAACCGTTGGAAACCAGAAACGGAGGATAAAGAATGAATTTACAGGAAATGGTTGTTACCAATGCCGAAGGGAAAATCAGAACGGAGGCCGGTGAAAATTTGGTAGGTCAGTGTATCCAAAGCGAGGATATGTATTCCTTTTACGCGATTAAAGATCCAAATACTTCCGAAAAGAAGGTGGCGGAGGATCAGAAGGCGGCGAAAGTCAGAATCATGATGCCGTTGGGCGGCGAGCTGAACGGAATGTACCGTTTTCCGCGAGTCGGTGAAAAAGTATTGGTCGCTGTTCAAGGGACGGTGCATTATTTGATGGGATACCTGCCCGCGGCGGAAACTCCGTTTGCCGAAAAGGACAACAAGGGCAAGGAAAAGACGGAGGTGTTCGACAAGGAAGCGCAGGTGATGCGCTATAAAAAGACGGGCGATAACACATCGGACAATGGATATTCGGAAATCGGATTTTATTCCGAAACGACCGAATGGAAGGAAAAAGAGGGAAAATCCAATTCAAAAACGGACGAAGACACAAACCTGCCGATCGTGGATAAAATCAAGCTGTCTTCCTCGGGCGACATCGAAACGCGCGCGCAGAATTACAACGAAGTGGCGGCAAAACGTATCGGTTTCTACGCCGGATATGATGACGATGTTGAAAAACGCAAAGCCAAACAGAAACAAAATCTGAAAGCCAAAAAAACGACTTTGGATCTGGAGGCTTTTCCCGTTTTGCCGCAGGATTACGCGGATCAGGATCCGTCGTTCTTTTCGGGAGACATTCAGATGCGCGCTAAAAAACGCATCGTTCTGAAAGCGGAGGACACGATCGAAATTATGGCGGGCAATTCGATGATCCGTATGGATTCGACGGGGATTTCCCTGATTTCCCGAAAAGCGTCGATTTCCGCTGTCAACGCGTGGGATTCGATGATAACCGTTTCCTCACGCGATGGCTTGAATATGTTCGGAACGAAGGTCAATATCAATTCGGCGTATAAATTCTCGTTAAGCGACGCTTTCGGCGGAAACGTCATGAGTATGGGCGGCATTACGCGTATTACTGGATGCGATATACGGCTGCGATCGATGTGCAAAGCGGCGTATGTTCTCAAAGGCGTTTCGGCGTCCGCTTCATTCGCGACGAACATCGGTTCCATGGGTATGGGAATCGATCAGGAACAGGGCAAAAGATCGGGCGACGGTTCAATTGTCAACAAGGTTCCGTCCTGGGTATCCCTCGGTGCGGGGGTCGGCGGGACATTGGTCGGTGTCAACTGGGGATTTAACGCCACAAACCATTTTGATGATGCCGCAGGCGGGATGGTGGTGATAACGGATTTTATCGTCACGATGCTCGGTTTGGTCGTTATGGCTTTGGACTTTGTGGTTTTGTCTAAAACCGACCAGAAAGAAGGCGGACGGGCGGGGTTGACAATGTCGGCGATGGTCGCCGAATACGGTTTGGTCTTGCAAATGTTCGCCCGGCTGAATGTCGCCAATCAGAACTGGTTGCACGCTTCGTCTTTGCTGATGAGTTACAATGGCGACATGGATCAGAGCGCGAATTCGATTCGTCAAACCGCCATATCGGAAGTGGAAGCCAAGTCTGCAATGGCGGGTGCGGATACGATGATGATTGCGGGGTTGTGGAAATCGTTTTCGGGACAGGAATGGTGGAAGATCGTTTTGGAAAGCGTCGGCGCGGTGGTTGTTCTCGGCGGCGCAGGGACCGGCGCCATTTTCGGATACAAACATTCGTCTTCCGTTAATGCGGAAACACGCAAGGAATTGGAGGCTCTTTAAATGGTTGATGTTAACGCTGAATCTGTAAAAATGGCAAAAGAACTGGCGTATAAAACCGGTATAAGCCTGGATGATGACACTCAAAAAGCGATCAAGGAAATTGTTACGCCGTTGATCACGTCTATGGGGGCGATGGCAATCACCGCAGCCGCTGTGGCGGTCATTTCCAAGCTGGTCGTTACAAACGTCAAGGAAAGCGATTTGACGGGCGACAGAAAGGTAAAGCCGACCGAACAGGAAACGACCGTCAGCAAATCGGAAGCTGCGGCATCCGAAACGGAAGGAAAACTGTCCAAAGACGGCGTGTCGGCGCAGGACGGCAACATCAAAGCCGCCGAAACCGAAGCGAAAGCCTCGTCCGGCGAAGCGACAGCGGCGGAATCCGGCGCGCAGGCCTTGCGCACGAAGGCGGGCGCGTCCGATATCGAAGCCAAAGCGTTGAAAATAACCTAAGGGATAAAAGAATATGTCTGATAAATTAGAATGGATGAACAGGCACTTTGTTCTGTTGAGACATAAAGAACTGGACGATGTGTGCAAAATCGAAGGGTATAAAATCCGTCCGGATATTCAGTCGTTCTTTGACGGAAAAACAGATGCGGAGGAAATCGTTTGGAATTTTGCCGATGCGGGACGTTGGAAATGCGCGTGCGAATTGTTGGCGTATATGGCGCACCGCCGCGCGGCGGTCTGGTGGGCGTATCAGTGCCTGCTGTCTTTGAACGAAGAATTGGAAGTCGTTCCCGCCGAAGAACGGGATATCGATTCCATCGCAACGTCGTTCGAACCGGAGGTTCCCGACTTTGCCAAAGTCGAACCGCCGAAACTCGATCCCGCCCGTGTCGCGGATCTGGAGGCGCAGGTTGCCCAAATGCAGGCTGATTATCAGAATATGCGGGCGATGGTCGATCCCAAAATGATGAAAATGATCGAAGACGGACTGAAAGTCGCTTTTCAGGAATTTAAAAAGGTTCACGGCCATGATCCGATGGAACTGATGGATATGTTTACGGAAAAATTAAAGGACAATTCCGATCCGATCGACCGCGATTCTCCGATTTTCAAGGCGGCGGATGAAATCAAACCCAAATTGATGCAGGTGCGTCAGGAAACGTTGGACACGATTCACGCGGTCATTCCGCCGAAAGTTCCCGAACACGAAAAGAAAGTGCGCGACGACGCGTTGCAGGCGGTGTACCGTTGGATTGTTTCCCCCGACGAAGTCAACGCGAAAAAGGCTTTGGACATCGGCAACGAATGTCCGGACACGCCGGCGGGACTGCTTTCTTTCTGCGCATTCTGGGCGGGCGGCAACCTGATGCCGGATCCCGATGGCGATCAGGTCGTTCCGACTCCTGCGGGGTTGGCTGCGAACGGCATTAGTCAGGTTCTGTTAATGTGCGCTTTGCATAAAGGCGGCACGCGCAAACTGAAAGAACGCTACGAACATTACTTCAATCTGGGCGTTGAAGTGATGACCGGCGAAAACAACTGGGAGGAAAGCGTTATCGAAGGCGAAGCGCCGCATAACGCCGAATCTTCCGAATCAACTAAAATAATTGAAAAAAATGCGGATGCGGGTAAAATAGCGCCGGCCGAAGAAAAACAAGCTCCTGCCGTGTATAAACGTTGGAAACCGGAATAAAGGAAAAAATGATGAATAGAATCGCAAAGACCGCTTTTTTTACCGCTTTTTGCCTGTTGTCGTCCGGATGCGCGACCCGTATGACGGTAAAGGCGGGCTTGTCGGAAAATATTAAAGACTTTTATTCGATTTATCCCAGTATCGAAATTGATATTGCCGCCGTAACGGAGGAAGAGGCCGAAGACCTGAAAAAAACGGATGTTGACGGCTATTTTGCCGTCGGAAACGCCAAACGTGAACGCCTGACGCCTTATACGATGACGTTTTCCGCGGAACAGACAAAGCCTCAAACGATGAAGTACAACGTGTACAACTGGAACAAGTGGCTGGATAAGAAGCCCGAAAAGATCGCCGTCATCGTCAATATGCCGCGTGCGGCGGCCGAAGGCGAAAAAGGCAAGGACGCCCGAGTCCTGATTATGGATATGTCAAGCGGCTTTATGCATCATAAAGAACTTTATGTGGAAGCTAAACCCGGCAGCATCGTCAGAATCAAAAACGAACCGACCGATCCCGAGCAAAAAAGAAGGGAAACCGAAAAGATAAGAAAGAAAGAAGAGGAAAAAGCCGCTAAACGGGAACGGGAAGCCAAAAAAAGAGAAATGAAAGAAAAAAGGGCCGCTGAAAAGGAAGCGACAAAAGAAAAGAAAGCCGCTTTAAAAAGAGAGGCGGATAAAAAGAAAGCCGAAGATAAAAAAATGGCGCAGAAAAGAAATGCCGCCAGAAAAAAAGCGGCCGAAAAAAACAAAGCCGCCGCAAAAAAATCAACTTCTGAAAACAAAGGACAATAACGATGCGCTTTGACGAGATTTTGCATTGGACGGACGGTTTGTTCTTACAGCCGCATCATTTGCAGTATTTGCAGCGTTCGATTTATAAATATGGTCGCAAAAACAGAATGACTTATATGCCGTTCCCGTACGGTCTGATCGATTTCGAGGTCGATGCGGACGCTTTGTCTTCTTTGCGCGTGATCATTAAACATTTTTCCGCCGTTATGCCGGATGGGACCGAAATCAGTATGCCGGGGAACGTTGTTTTGGCTCCGCTGGATCTGTCCGCCACGCTGAAGGAACACCCCGAAGACATTACGGTTTATCTGGCTATACCGCTTTGGTCGGATTTCGACGCCAATCTGTCCGAAAGCGGGTCTTCCGTTTCAAAGCGTTTGTTTTCGACGGCGGAGCGCACTCTGCGTGATGAAAATACGGGCGACAATGAAATATCCGTCGTTACCAGACGGATGAACGCGCGGTTGATCACGCAATTTGACGATCAGACGGATATGCAGGTCCTGCCGGTTCTGAAGCTGACGGCCGTATCCAATCAGGGGGCCGAAAAAGAGCTGAGCGTTGATGAAAAATTCATTCCGCCCTTTATGGTGATAACGCCGGACTGCGCTTTGAGCAAAATGGCTTCGGACGTTTTGTATAAAACGGCGCGTTGTCGGGACAAGCTGTTGAACGATTTGACGGTCGCCCAGTTCAAACCTGAATCTTTTTCGGGAATCAACGCCTATAATATGATGCAGCTGCGCGTGTTGAACCTGTACGAAAACAGGCTGTCAAGCCTGTTGGCGACAAAAAATCTGGCGCCATTCGAGCTGTATTTGGAACTGCGGTCGTTTCTGGCGGAATTGAGAAGTTTGCACCCGATGAACGAAATCGGCGAAATCGGAATGTACGAGCATTCGGACTGCGCCGGTCAATTTAATGACATTATCAACGATATTTATTCTATGATTATGGCCGAAGGCGGGGCGGGATACCTTCGTTTGGAATTCAAGCCGGACGGTGATTATCTGTATGCCGCTTTGACGACGGACAGTATTGTCAAGGCGAAGGAATACTATCTGGCCGTGCATTGTGCCGCCGAAGAACGTCAAATCATT
>JAFVEJ010000045.1 GCA_017476085.1 Alphaproteobacteria bacterium | reverse complement strand
TATTTCTTTGGCATTATCACGCGTCACATTGACCAAAAACTCCGTATCTGTCTGCAACGCATTCATAGTCACCGTTTCTTCCGCCAAGACCTGATTGACAGAAGGCATCAATTTACCGCCGAAAGACGATCTTAAATCCTGCATTTTCGCTTTAGCGGCCGCAATTTTCATATTCTGCAGCTCTCCCAACTTCGCTAAAGCCATTTTATAGTCACTGTCTTTAGCCAAATCAAAGCTGTCCGCATTCGGCAAAGTATATCCCACCTTGCTCAACGTAGAAATGATATTTTCATTCATTTCTTTAATAGAAGCGATTGCGCGGTCTTTAATCGGTTCCTGTTCCTCTTTGGCAGAAAGCAGCGCCAAATATGAACTGATTCGATTTACCATCAACGGAATCGGCAATTTAGGAATACCATGAGAATCATTTTTAATTTCTCCGGTAGTCGAATCATAATCCCCCGGACGATATCTGACCTTACTGCCGTGTCTTTCCACCAAATTAGACAATTCACCCTGGTTGGTAAAGTTATCGATATTCTGCGTAACCTTATACCACGGATCCGGTAAATCCGACGCGATTTCGGGAATTTGCTTTTCAACATTCATAATATAAACAGATTCGCGCCAAGGCGGCAACGGTTTTTGCGGCAAATAGGGCGCTTTCATATCCGGAGCGGGAACCCCTTCTTTCAGATCATATGTAGCCAATGCCGCAACATACGCCTGATGCAACGTATACAAACGCCCTTTATTAACGCGGGCGCAGACATTTTTCTTGCCGTCTGTCTGACCGCACCATTTATCGTCCGCCGTAGCAGTCGCATCCCGATAATCCTCTGAAGAAACAGTCACGTCAGGAACAGTATCATTGTAATAATCTTCCGGAAGATAACTGTCATTTTTCGTCATTTTCGGTTTGACCGGGAACGGTCTTAACGGATTAAAGACATAGTTCTTTTCCATTTCCTGATAATGTTTTTCCAAATAAACATCATAGATATGCTTCTGATCAATCCACGGCTGGAATTTTTTCTTCACCGTCCCCCATTCCTGCGGATGCGCATAAATATTTTTTAAAACCGCATATCCGACATCCCAACGGATTTTTCCAAATTTGGAAGCTTCGTCAATATCCATATCCGCATCCGTCGTTCCGCTTTCAGCTTGCGCTTTACCGGCGCTGACCATCGCGTTAGCTTCGGCTTCCGAAGTATTTTCATTGATATTGGCATAAGGCGAATTAGAAGCAACTGCCGCAGCGGAACCGCTGTCTGCGGAAGAATCACCGGCATTCATTTTGTTTTCCAATGCCCCCAATTGAGCCGACGCATCAGCATCCCCTAAAGAATCCGAAGCTTCGGCCAACAGTGTGGAAGACGTGTTTTCCGCATAAGCAGATACCGCCTCCCAAACAGCCGCACCATCCGTAAAGTTTTGATTCAGCAAACTAATGTTGCAGCCGGTGTTTTCATTCAAACGCCTTACGATTTCATTATATTTTTCTATACTTGCCTTGTATTCTTCCAGTTGCTTTTTATCCGCCAATAAAGCTACCGCCGTTTGGTGCAAATTCAAAGCCGTATTCACTTCCGCCTTAACTTCACCCAATTTCGGATATTGCTTAAAGCTGACATTTGCCGCAACCGGCTTTGCTTTGGGTTTCCGATAACCGGCTTGAGCTACCCCGGAAGAAAGGACAAAAAAGCCCGCAGACAAGATTGTCAATGTCATTAGTGTGTTTTTTAAAGTAGGTTTCATTTTCTTCTCCTATCTTTACCGAATAGCTACATATTTCCGAAAACAGGCTTATCCAGAATAAAGCCTTTTAAGCTTGTCGCTATTGTTGATTGCATTGTGGCCGCTTTTATTTGATTCTGAATGATCATTAATTGATACTCCATCAAATGTGCCGCATAATTCGCACGCTGCGCTTTATTTAAATCGTCGGCACTTTCGATTTGTTTCTGGATATCTTCAGCGGCAGTCATCAATTCCTCCACTTTATTCTGCATATATGAGCTGAATCCCATAATTTCGGTCGCATTATTAAAGTCGAACTGCGAATGATAATACCGCATTAATAATGAATCATAATTCGTTATCTTAGAACCATTTTCATTCCAGCCGGGACGCAGAAAGATTGCTTCAACAGCCTTGGCTATAGCCAAAGGATCTTCACCGTCCGTTACGGGAAAGGCCTCCAAAGAAGCAAACTCTTCGCCTTGTGCCGTCGTAGCTCCGGTAAAGCTGGGCGGTTCAAGTTTAATATCCGCCAAAGACGGTAATTGTCCCGAACGTAATTTTTCCAATGCGTTATCCGCAACTTCCTTTAACTTTGCCTGTCCTTCCTTTAACAATGCCGCCGGAACATGCGGAATAATCGCAGGAACAGACGTAAAGTCAAAGACAGGAAGCCCCGGGGTGATTTTCAGCAGCATCTGAAACAAACAGATCGGGTTTACCGGCATACATTTGGCCTGCGCCTGAGAAGTTGAAAAAGCCAACACTAAGCCTACAGCCAAAAATGTTTTTTTCATTTTATTACAAATCAACATTGGCTTCATCCTTTTCTTCATCAGAGTATGTAACTCCACCTATTTCCATCCCTTTGACCGCTTCCGGTTTTTTGTAACCGGACGTTGGCATTTTATTGACTTTTTCGATCGTCAATTTCTTCATATTAGCCAAATCTATGGAAATCTGGTTTAAACGTTCAAAGTTCCCCGCCATAAGCATCAGCGTATTCGCATTAACGCCATCTTGAATCGTTTCCGCGTTTTTCATCGCTTCATCGGCTTTTTTAAACCGTTCTTCCGACATTTTCGGCGCATTCATCGTCATATATAATGCCTTAGCAAAAACTTCGGTATCAGCATTTTTCTTCAGTTCTTTTCTTGCCTCTCTGATGGCAGATATCTCGTCCACACTTAATTTCTTACCATCCTGCAAAGAAAAGAGCGTTTCTTTGATTTTCTTGGACGCATCTGCAGCCCCGTTATCGCCTTGCGCCGCCGTTTCAATATCCGATTTCGGCTTTCCGCCGGAAAACGCGTCACTCTGCAATCCTGCGGCGGCGGCCTGACCCAACGCTTTCAAATCTCCTGAAAGAGCCGCCTGCCCGACCGCCTGGACCTGAGCAATTGTTGACTTTACCTGGTTAACCCGGCTTAAAACCTGCGGCACCGGCTGAAAACGACCGATCAGGTTCGTAATCAAAGAGGCCAGCTTTGCCACGTCAAATGTCGGATACCCTTGAGCGTTGGCGTCAGAAACGGGCGTCAGCAAAGCAAGTGTCAGCATTCCTGTTAAAAATATTTGCTTTTTCATATCAACCTCCACCCGATTACTGTTCCGTCTTGCTTCTGTTTGTAGGTACAATCGCGTATGTTCCGTCAATATGCGACTGCGTTGCCTCCAACAGTTGCTGATAGTTTGTCTGCTCAAGCTTCAACAAAGCCAATTTATTAATCTCATTCTGCAAATCGGTTTCCGAATCTTTACTTTCCGCATCCTGTTTCAACTGATCAATCGTTTCAATATCCTTGTCCAATTGTTTGCGAAGCGAAACAACCTTTCCATATCCTGACAGCAAAGCAGTATATTGAAATTCGGAACGTTTTCTCACTATTTCATCGACTTCCGCCACCGTTGCATCAGCAGCGGCATACATATTTTTCTCAAGCCATTTCTTCACCGCGTCAGGATCATCTGTCTTATCGGCCAATTCCTCGGGAACGACCAAAAAAGCCTGTTTTGTTCCCCCTTTTTCGGCGTTGCGGTCAAAAATTCCGCCCGCGGCATTTTTCAGCATTTCTTTCCAATCGCCGCCGCCGCCCAGATTTTGAAGCATCGTTTCAATATTCATACTGGACTGAATTTGTTTCAAACCGGAACGGATTTCCGAAAACTGATCCAGAATCGCCTGAATTTTCATAGAAATATCCAACGTCGTTTGCGCGCGGGCATTAACAGGCATTCCGAAAATGACTAAGACGGAAGCAATAAGCGTGTATTTTCGTAACATTGTTTTTCTCCATCTTATATTAGGAACAAATTAATTGCACATCGATTCCAAAGAAGAATTAGCAAGAGACATTGCCGACATTACCGCCGAAGACGCCGCCTGTTGATACTGAACTTTCATCGTCGCCACAAGAGCGCCGAGCTGCTGCATCTGATCATCAGAAGCGCTGCTGGCTTCCTGAGCTTTTTTCATATCTTCACCGTCGGCCAGATTTTGCTGCAGCGCAAATGAGTTGGCCAAAGAACTCTTGGCCAATTCTTTAGACATGCTTTCTTTAGCTTCCCAACAAACTTTGCGAGCATCAATATCGAATTTGCCATCTTCAGCCGTTCCGGATTTTTTAAGTTTCCCAATAACATCCGTTATCTTTTCAGGATCTTTCATAACATCCTCGGAAAAACCAGCTTTTGTCATTTCCTGAGGAATATCCAAAGCTTTTATTCCGCCGCTTAAAGCCGCTTTGGCCTGCCCCGTCGCGAACGCCTTCAAAGCGTCCATACTGAGCTTATCCCCCATTGCTTTGGCTTGTTCAATACCGTTCATAATTTGGTCTTTGACCTTTTTTAATTCATCAATATGTTTGGTCAACTGATCAATCTGCGTTGCCAATTCCGCCCCGATTGTCGGAATAGGAATAGCTTGTACTGTTCCCGTGCGAAAAAGAAAAGAAACAGCCACTAAACCGAATATCGCTGATTTCTTTAAGTATGTCATAGAAGCCTCCTTTATAATATTCATGGCCTTGCACACAAAACTTGCCTATTAAATATAGTGTAACCATATAATTATGGCGAAACAATGGTTTTTATTAAGGCAATTATGACAAAAAAAAGACAGAATTTTCTCCACTCTGTCTTTTTTGATCATTAAGCCACTTCGAGATACTTTTCAACAAAGCCTTCCGGACCGTATTCTTTCATTAATTGCTCCGCCAGCAAAACATGTTTCCGGCCTGACGAATAAAGCTTCAAGAACGGCCCCAGCCCTCCCAAGTTTACATCTAAAATAACAGATTCCCCCACGGCCGGGCGCGCCACCAAAATAGCGTATTTTAAATCTTTAAACGAACGGCCGAAAACAAAATCACGCTCATGCGGCGTTAAACGCCAGTTTTCATAGTCCTCTTCCATCCCCTGGGGATTACGGAAGAAAATAACCGTTTGACACTGACCGCGAATCACTTCGCCCATTCCCAATGAATCTACGATATTCGGCTGTTGGAAAGCACACAAATACGCCTGTCTTTTCTTACGGCCTTCCTGCAGACCGATCACAAATTGATCGCGGAACATCGGGTGCTTCAGCATCGGCGCCGTTTCGTCAATCATAATCAGGCTGGGATCCCCCGTATCGCCGGAAACGCTGTGAATACGCTGCATAATGTAACTGATCACTGCCGGCGCCAAAACTTCGTCTTCAAAAATATGGGTAAAGTCAAAAGCGATAAATTTTGCCGTCATATCCAACGTGTCGTTCGGCGAATTGAAAATTAATCCGTATTGTTGATCGTTCACCCAACGGAACAATTCGCGCCGCATTGCTCCTGTCGGAGAAAAACAACTCTTATGCAGATTTTTCAATGTGCGTTCTTCCGGACGCAGATAATCAAAAGCCGTCGTAACGGCACGCGCGATTTCTTTTTCGGAAACAGCATCGTCAACCATTGTAATGGCTTTCAGCCAACGCCTTAAAAACGCTCTGTTTTCAGGCGTGTCTCTGCATGAGAAAGGATTCATAGACGTTGAATCTTTATCCCCGTCAAAATTCACATACGCCCCTTGAATGGAACGACAGAAAACCTCCACACCTCTGTGACGGTCAAAAAAGTATACGCGCAAGTCATTATGTCTCATTGCCTGCCCGGCTAAGAAAGCCAACAATGTCGTTTTACCTTGACCGGTAGATCCCAACAAAATGCAATGCGCCACCGCGTTTGCCGCCGCAGTCACATGAAACTGCCAACGATAAGCCGTACCGCTGATTGTTTTGAAAATCGTAATCGGTCCGGGCCCCCAGTCACTGCTGGCATTTCCTTCCGGCGCTTTTTCAAGGTTAATCGCCGTTGCCGCCGCGCGTGACAAATATGAATACGTTCTGGGATAAATATCATACGTCGGGAACTGCGCAAAGAAAGAAGCCTGAGCCACCCACCCTTCACGAACGGGCGTCACACCGTACAATCGGCAGATTCGCTCTACTTCCATTTGACCGAATTCGATTTCTTCTTT